>JBKJUT010000294.1:0-18827 GCA_046590515.1 Ferruginibacter sp. | reverse complement strand
AAAAAGAAACCTTTAAAGTAAAAATCCGAGGCAGTAAAGGAGAAAAAGCAGGTGCTGAATTGCTCATAAGTATGTACGATGCTTCTCTCGACCAGTTTAAGAAACAGGATTGGCCATCGTTAAAATCACTCTGGCCGCTGCTCGGCGAAACCATTTCCTGGACCCTGAATAATTTTACCGGAATTACTGCAGAGACCCACGAGAATTTAAAGCAACCTCCGTATGTCGAATATCAAAAAATTTATGATGAATTGGTGCACAATGGGTGGAATGAATTTGGCTTTTACGGAAGAAGGATGAGTATGGCAGTTGACCAGGTACAGTTTTCCGCTCCTGCGCTGCAGGAAAAGAGCAGCGCTTCTAAAATGGAAGGAAATATCTCAGTTGCCAGAGATGAAGAAGTAAAGGACAGCGTGCCCTCCAAAGTACCACCTTCTATTAATAACAGTAACATACAGGTAAGAAAAAATTTCAACGAAACCGCTTTTTTCTATCCTGACCTGCACACTGACGCAGAAGGAAACATTGAATTTTCCTTTACCATACCTGAAGCCCTTACTCAATGGAAATTAATGGCACTCGCACATACACCCGACCTCCAGAATAATTATTCAGAAAAAACGGTTTTAACCCAAAAACCATTGATGGTGCAGCCCAATATGCCGCGCTTTATGCGCGAGGGAGACCAACTGGAATTAAGCACCAAGATTGTAAACATGGGTGAAGCAGAAGTGACCGGCACAGTTCAACTGGAATTATTTGATGTCACCAATAACAAGCCGGTGGATGGATGGTTTAAAAATGTTTTTCCTACTCAATATTTTACAGTAGAAGCCGGCAAAAGTGTCGCAGTTAAATTTCCGGTAACCATACCTTTTGGATTTAACTCTATCCTGGGTTTACGTACCCGGGCCATTACCAAACCAGGTGCCGGCGGTATAACTTATAGTGATGGAGAAGAGAACCTGGTGCCGGTGTTGACCAACCGCATGCTGGTGACCGAATCTTTACCAATAAATATGCGCAAGGTAAACAGCAAAAACTTCACTTTCGATAAATTGCTTTCAGCCAATAACAGTGGCACCCTTACCCATCATGCACTCACAGTGGAGTATACCTCCAACCCTGCCTGGTATGCTATACAATCACTTCCATACCTGGCACAGTTTCCTTATGACTGTGCTGAGCAGAATTTTAACCGTTACTACGCCAACATGCTGGCCGGTTCTATAGCCAATGCCTCCCCTAAAATAAAATCAATCTTTGACACGTGGGCACATAAAGACACCGCGGCACTATTGAGCAACCTGCAAAAAAATGAAGCGCTGAAATCTGTATTGCTACAGGAAACACCCTGGGTAATGGAAGCAAAAACTGAGAATGAGCAAAAGAAAAATGTGGCCATGCTTTTCAATATGGTTAAAATGGCGGAAGAGAAAGACAAGGCTTTTACAAAAATGGTTGACATGCAATCTCCAAACGGAGGATTTGTATGGTTTAAAGGTGGACCCGATGATCGCTATATCACCCAGTACATTGTAGCCGGAATCGGTCACCTGAAAAAATTGAACGCACTTTCCTCCACTGACTATAATAAACTTAAACTGATACTTAAAAAAGCGCTTCCTTACCTGGACGCCCGGTTAAAGGAAGATTATGACAGATTGGTAAAATGGAAAGCAAAGCTCACTGACAACCACCTTTCCTATACCGCTATTCATTATTTATATATGCGCAGCTTTTTTCCTGACCAGGATATCTCCAAAGATGCCCAGCCGGTTTATAATTATTATAAATCGCAGGCAAAGAAATACTGGCTTAGTCAATCAAAATATATGCAGGGAATGATCGGGCTGGCATTGTTCAGGGCGGGAGATATCAACACAGCCAAAGACATTACCCGTTCATTAAAAGAAAATGCACTTTACAAAGAGGAAATGGGAATGTATTGGAAGGAATTTACCACTGGTGGTTATTACTGGTACCAGGCGCCAATAGAAAGCCAGGCTTTAATGATTGAAGTGTTTTCTGAAATTGAAGATAATACCGACGTCGTGGATGACCTGAAAACCTGGTTACTAAAGCAAAAACAAACCAACCACTGGCCTTCTACCAAAGCGACTGCTGATGCCTGTTATGCTTTATTATTAAAAGGCAGTGACTGGCTGTCAGAAGAAAAAGAAGTTACCATAAACCTGGGTAACGAAGTCGTAAAATCCGGCACAGAAAAGGCAGAGGCCGGAAGCGGCTATTTCAAAAAGGTAATCCCAGGCGAAAAAGTGCAACAGGGAATGGGGAATATAACAGTAAAGGTTACCAGTCAACCAGGCAGCAGTGCCACTTCCTGGGGTGCAGTATACTGGCAATATTTTGAAGAGCTGGATAAAATCACCTCTGCCGAAACACCTCTGCGTTTGGTTAAAAAACTTTATGTAGAGCGGAATTCTGATCGTGGCCCGGTATTACAGTTACTCAAGGATAACGATGAACTGCAGGTAGGAGATAAAGTGAAAGTCAGAATTGAAATAAGGGTTGACCGGGATATGGAATATATACATATGAAAGACCTTCGGGCATCGGCGCTGGAACCGGTGAATGTATTAAGCCAGTTTAAATACCAGGGCGGGTTGGGATATTATGAAAGTACCGGAGATGCCGCCACCAATTTTTTCTTTAACTGGATGCCTCGTGGAACCTATGTATTCGAATACCCGCTTTTTGTGAGTCACGCCGGCAATTTCAGCAATGGAGTTACCACCATACAATCAATGTATGCGCCGGAGTTTACCAGTCATAGTAATGGAATCAGAATTAATGTGGCTGGAAAAAAATAAGTAGCAGTCAGGGGAAATTTGGAGTAAGTATTGCGTTAAATAAGGATATTGCGCACCTAACACTGATATATGCTGAATACTCCCGACCTGCTTACTGACGAATATGAAATATCATCCGTACCTTCTGCAGGTGGAGGAAAGGAAGCCGTTTTTGCCATCCCCCAGCGATTCAGACGTCTGGAGAACCTGCATATCCTTTTCTGGCTGATAAAAGATATGTGTTGGGTAATGGTGTGGAGACCCCTTGGCCTGGCTATGATACTGCCCACCCTGGTTATTGCTATTATAATAACAATCAGGACCCGGCGCTACATGAGCGAATTTTGTCATAACCTGGCTGTAGTTTTCTGGATAGCAGCCAATTCTTACTGGATGATCAGCGAATTTTTTGTGTTCGATAGTGATCCGTTGGGATTTTACGATTACAGCTTTAAAGACCTCACTTTCGTTCCATTCTGCCTCGGTATATTGGTGCTGGCATTTTATTATATATGGTGGAAACCTCGTAACAAGGCCGTAGTAGAGACTATGTAATGGATTTGGCTTTGCCGGCAATCACTATCCAAGACGTATATTTGCCGCTCAAATACCAAACATAATGTACAGAACTCATACTTGCGGGGAATTACGGATCCAGGATTATAAAACAGAAGTGACACTCGCGGGCTGGGTTCAAACCGTTCGGAAATTTGGCAGCATTACATTTGTTGATCTTAGAGACAGGTATGGCATAACCCAGTTACTGTTCAGTGAAAGCCTGATGCCCCAATTGGATGCACAGCCATTGGGAAGAGAATTTGTATTGCAGGTATCAGGTACCGTTAATGAACGCAGCAATAAAAACAGTAACCTGCCCACCGGGGATATTGAAATACTGGTAGCAAAATTCACCATTTTAAATAAGTCAGCTACTCCCCCGTTTACCATCCAGGATGATACCGATGGCGGGGATGATATCCGGATGAAGTACCGTTTCCTTGACCTGCGCAGGCAAGCTGTCCGGAAAAACCTGGAACTGCGTTATGCGGTTAACCGAAGTGTCCGAAATTACCTGCACCAACAGAACTTCCTGGATATTGAAACACCTTTCCTGATTAAATCCACTCCTGAAGGTGCCCGTGACTTCGTAGTACCATCACGTATGAACCCGGGCCAGTTTTATGCACTGCCACAATCTCCGCAGACTTTTAAGCAGTTGCTGATGATAAGTGGATACGACCGGTATTACCAGATAGTTAAATGTTTTCGTGATGAAGATCTCCGTGCAGACCGCCAGCCGGAGTTTACCCAGGTGGATTGTGAAATGGCATTTGTAGAACAGGAAGATATCCTTCAGATGTTTGAAGGCATGATCCGCCAGGTATTTCTCGACGTTAAGAATATAACCTACAGCGCAACCATAGAGCGCATGACGTGGAGCGAAGCAATGTGGACTTATGGCAACGATAAACCCGATACCCGCTTCCGCATGGAGCTGGCCAACCTCAAATTTCCTTCTTATACATTCCCGGCTAAAAATGACCAGGCGGCATTAGTAGGTGATGCAGGTTTCAGGGTTTTTAATGAAGCAGAAACTGTGATCGCCCTGGCTGTTCCGGGCTGCAGTGAGTATTCCCGCAAGCAGACTGATGAATTAACGGAATGGGTTAAACGCCCGCAAATCGGGATGCAGGGATTGGTATTTATAAAAGTAAATGCAGATGGTACTTATAAGAGCAGTGTAGATAAATTTTACAACGAGGATAAACTAAAGGCTATTGCGGCTGAGGCTCAAGCATCACCTGGTGACCTGGTACTGATACTGGCCGGCGCAGAAGAACTTACCCGGAAAGCCGCCAGTGACCTTCGGCTTTACCTGGGTGAAAAGCTGGCCCTGCGGAATCCGGAAGAGTTCAAACTTTTATGGGTCCTGGATTTCCCTCTTTTTGAATATGATGCAGAAGGAAACCGTTGGGTTGCCCGCCACCACCCGTTTACCTCTCCCAAGCCTGACCAGATCTCTGAAATGACAGGTACAGACCCGGCCATAAAAGAACCTGCTAAATACCTGGCGCATCCATACGCATCTATCAAGGCAAATGCATACGACATGGTATTAAATGGCAATGAAATCGGCGGAGGTTCCATCAGGATCCACCAACGTGACCTGCAGGAAAAAATGTTTGAAGCCCTGGGCATGGATGCAGAGGAACAACAACATAAATTTGGATTTTTGCTTGGAGCATTTGAGTTTGGCGCTCCGCCCCATGGAGGTATTGCCTTTGGTTTCGACAGGCTGTGTGCAATCATCGGAGGCAGTGAAGGCATCCGTGATTTCATAGCATTTCCTAAAAACAACAGCGGGCGCGATATGATGCTGGATGCACCTTCAAGTATCGATAACACACAATTAAAAGAATTGCATATTCACCTGGACAAATAATATTTTTGTGGGGTCACCAATTAAAACTGATGTATGAAATTGTTAAGTACAATTTATTTCGCCCTGTTCATATTAATAACAGGCTGTTCAAAAAAGGATGTGGCCCCGGTTGCTCAACCTGTGACTGCAGCTACCTATTTAAATGTAGCTTATGGTACAGACCCTTTACAGAATATGGATGTCTACCTTCCTCCAAACCGTTCTGTAGATACTACTAAAGTTTTAATTATGATCCATGGAGGTGCCTGGAGTACCGGGGATAAAACGGATTTTAATGCTTATGTAGATACAATGAAAAAAAGGCTGCCTGGTTACGCAGTATTTAATATCAATTACCGCCTGGCGGTTGCGGGCGTCAACCTCTTTCCTACCCAGGAAAATGACGTAAAGGCGGCCATTGAATTTATTTATGCCAGACGCAGTACTTACCTGGTATCAGGCAAATTCGTTTTATTAGGTGCCAGTGCAGGAGCTCACCTGGCCTTACTGCAGGCTTATAAATATGCAAGCCCGGTAAAAATTAAGGCTGTCGTTGATTTTTTTGGCCCTACTGACATGGCAGAAATGTATAACAACCCGGCTTCAATATATGCACCTCGCGCATCTATCGCAGCACTGATGGGTGGCAGTCCTTCTGCAAACCCTGGCATCTACCAGTCATCAAGCCCTATTAATTTTGTTACTCCTCAAAGTCCGCCTACCATTATTTTACAGGGCGGGATAGACCAACTTGTATCCCCGGCTCAATCTTATTCATTAAACTCATCTCTTCAGCAAAAAGGCGTGGTACATTCACTGGTACTTTATCCCCAGGAAAATCATGGCTGGACAGGTATAAACCTTTCAGACTCATTTAATAAAATACAGGTCTTCCTCGCTGCGAATGTGTTATAGTTACGGTAAGCTTAACAGGGCTTTTTATAACTATTCATAACTTGCAGGCATGCGGAAGTTTTTCATGTGTTGTGTTTTTGCCTGGCCGGGAATTACAGCCTTTTCACAGGACCCTGTTCCTGCATGCCAGGATGCTGTTGTTGCCAACCGGCAACGGATACATGCCCATATTATAAAAAACACCATTCACAAAAATTTAAGCAGTACGCTTTCAGATTCTACGGAGGATGATTGGGAAGATGCGCTATATGCCCTGGAATTGATTAATTACAGGGATCCCTGGGTAGAATCCAGAATTGCAGGGGCAGTGGAAAAGATTTCATTAAGAAGTTCTTCCTTTCAGCGTGCGCTTTTAGATTTATTATATGCCAATTACCCCGGGAGCTTCCGTGACCAGGCGCAGGCATTTTATGATACTACCAGAAATGCGAAATTATTTGCCATGGTGGGCGAATACCTGCTGCGTGCCGCCACAGAAGGAGATGTAACCAGGTTAAGAGTAACAGCGAGGCAAAGGAGTGCTACTGCTATGGCAGGCCCCATTTTAGACCAGTTTTTATTCAGGTTACAAACAGCCGATGCTCCGCTTGATTCTCAACCATCCCTGCACACATTTTTAAGTAAAAATTATTTACCCCGGAATGTAGTGGTTTTTAGTTTTCAAAGAAAGGACCGTAATTATCCCGGGCTTGTAATGGTTAGGGATACTTCGGGAAATTTTGTCCGGAAGGCGGACAAATTATTTGCGGTTCCCCAATTGGCGCGAAGTATAAATAATCTGCCTGGATACCTTACAAACGGAAATACCCCTGAAGGAATTTTCCGGATGGAGGGATTCGATGTGTCGAAAAGTGTTATGATCGGGCCAAGTACCAATATACAGTTAAGCCTGCCATATGAAAAAAACAACAGACATTTTTACAAGGATAACCGCCTGCCTGATTCCACTGATGGCATGGCCTTATATAAAAAAATGCTACCACCGGAGTTCAGGAATTATTTTCCTATTTACCAGGCGTGGTATGCAGGCAAGGCAGGAAGAACAGAAATCATTGCCCATGGCACCACCATTGATCCTATGTATTATGTAGATTTTCCTTTTTTTCCGCTAACCCCCACTGTTGGATGTTTGTGTACGATGGAACTTTGGAGTGGTGTGAATGGCAAACGGGTTGAAAGTGACCAGCAATTACTGGTGAACGCTATACGCCAGGCTGGAGGACCTGATGGCTATACCGTGGTGATTAATATAGATGATAAAAAATCAGCGGTGACATTAAATGATATAATACCATTTTTGAAGTTGGCAGGCCAGGTTAAATAACAACACATGAATCTTCCTTTAGCAGAAAGAATGAGGCCTCAAGGTATTGACCAGTTAGTTGGGCAGGAGCACCTGACTGGCAAGGGAAGTATATTGCGCTCTGCCCTTGATAACGGTTCTATCCCCTCTATGATTTTGTGGGGACCACCCGGTACCGGTAAAACCACTATTGCCAATATTATTGCCCAAACATTATCAGTACCATTTTTTAATCTCAGCGCCATTTCTTCTGGGGTGAAAGAGATCAGAGAGATAATAGACACTTCTAAGAAAACAGCACGCTCTATACTTTTCATTGATGAGATCCACCGGTTTAACAAGGGACAGCAGGATGCGCTACTGGGTGCAGTAGAAAAAGGTATCATTACTCTGATTGGCGCCACTACTGAAAATCCTTCTTTCGAAGTGAACAGCGCCCTGTTGAGTCGCTGCCAGGTATATGTTCTAAAACCCCTACAGGAAAATTACCTGGTTCAACTCCTGCAGCATGCACTCTCCTTTGACCCTGTTCTGCGTGCAAAAAATTTACATTTATCAGAAACAAAAGCCCTTTGTAACATATCAGGTGGTGACGGCCGTAAGTTGCTTAACCTGCTGGAACTGGTAGCAGAATTTATGGAACCAGGCGGAACTGTAACTGATAAGGCTGTGATGGAAATAGCACAACAACGGGTAAGCTTATACGATAAGAACGGAGAACAGCATTATGATATCATTTCCGCTTTTATAAAAAGTATGCGGGGCAGCGATCCTAACGGGGCCTTATACTGGCTGGCGCGCATGATAGAAGCAGGGGAAGATGTAAAATTTATTGCCCGCAGGATGTTGATTTTTGCCAGCGAAGATATAGGCAATGCGAACCCTAATGCCCTGCTCATGGCCAACAACATCTTCCAGGCTGTGAACGTGATTGGTTTTCCTGAAAGCCGTATCATACTCTCGCAAGGTGTCATTTACCTTGCCTCCTCGGTTAAAAGTAACGCGGCGTATACTGCCATCTCCGACGCCCAGGAAGCCGTACGCAAACAAGGTGACCTACCGGTTCCGCTACACCTGCGCAACGCTCCAACAAGGTTAATGAAGGAAATGAATTACGGAAAAGATTATAAGTATTCGCATAATTACGAGCAACACTTCACCCTGCAGCAGTTTTTACCGGATCAACTGGAAGGAACCCGCTTCTATTCCCCACAGTTAAACCCGCGGGAGGATGAAATACGCAGATTCCTTAAAGAAAGATGGAAAGAAAAGTATGGCTATTGATCAAATTAAAAAAAATTTATGCCTGACCTGATTTGGACTTATAAACAATTTGACCAGTTAGATTTAATGGAACTTTACCGTATTCTCCAACTGAGGAGCACTGTATTTGTGGTTGAACAAAACTGTCCCTACCTGGACCTGGATAATAAAGACCAGGAATCTTACCATATGGCTGGCTGGAAAGGAAATGAATTAGTAGCTTATGCCCGCCTGTTGCCTCCCGGACTGTCATTTTCCGAGGCAAGCATCGGCCGTGTGGTCTCTAACCCGACCTACCGGAACACCGGTGCAGGTAAACAATTAATGCAGAAAGCTATAGAAATTACATATACTCTTTTCCAGGTTCCTGAAATCCGCATCGGCGCCCAACTGTATTTACAGGAGTTTTACACTAACCTGGGGTTTCAAAAAGCCAGTGAGGAATACCTGGAAGACAATATTCCTCATATAGAGATGATTCATATAAAATAATTATTTTTTACATACAATATTAAAGGCCTGTCATCGTTTTTTAGTCGTGGTTTAGTGCGTGTTATATCCGATATTCTAAGAAGACTAAAAATTTACCTGATGAAACCTTGTTTACCAAAACTTGCGTTCAAGTTATTACTTGTTGCGGTGCCTTTTCTGCTGACAACCAAAATTTACTCTCAACATTTTATGTTTGGTGAAAAAACCAAATTTGAAGCAGGCCTGAACTTTGGCCCTACTTTCTTTTTGGGAGACCTGGGTGGAAATTCGGGCAAGGGTTCTACGTTTGTTAAGGATGTAAACCTCGAACTTACCAAATTCATGAAAGGTGCTTTTATTACAGTATATCCAACAGGATGGCTGGGTTTGCGGTTGGCAGCCCAATATACCTATGTAAAAGGTGAGGATTATATTATCAATACCAACGGTGTTCATGAACTTTGGCGTAAACAAAGAAACCTGGATTTCAGAAGTGAGATGATTGAGGCTTATGCCGCGGTAGAAATATTGCCCACAATGTTATTCGCAAAGTACGACGATTACGAACCTTTTATCCGGCCCTATGGTTTTGTAGGAGTTGGCGTTTTCCATTTTAACCCGGAAGGCTCTATTGAAGGTCCGAATGGCGTAAGAACCTGGCATAAATTACATCCCCTGCGTACTGAAGGCGAGGGCATGGAAGAATACCCTGATAAAAAACCTTACAAATTAACACAGATCAATATCCCAATGGGAGGAGGTATAAAAGTGATGGTATCTGACAGGATCAGTACCAGCATGGAATTACTATACCGCAAAACATTTACAGATTATATTGATGATGTGAGTACCACATATATAGACCCGGATAAATTTGATAAATACCTGACCCCGGCTGACGCAATTATTGCCCGCAAAATTCATGACAAGACACATGGTATTGTTACTCCCGGTGTAAACCGTTATGCACCCGGCACCCAGCGTGGAAATTCTAAGAACATGGATGCATACTTTTCTACGTTGATTAAAGTTGGAATCAAACTGGGACAGGTTGGAACGGCAGAACAGCGACGCCAGGCCAACCAAACAAAATGTCCAAAATTCTACTAATTAAATTCAGAACTGGTTATGAGAAACAGTTATAATTATTATCCGTTACTGTATAAAATTATTGCCGTCGTTTTTTGTTTCCTGTTAGTAATATTATACAATAAATCTAAAGCCAACAGCCCTTTACAGCATTGCGATTTAGAATGTAAGAAATAAAACCGCCTTTACCTTATGATTGATAGAAATAAGTGCATGGTATACAACTGAAGTAGCTCCCTGGAAAACAACGTGTAGTCTTATACGGTGATACCCCTGAAACCACAAACTGAACTTCGTTAGTATGCTTTGCCTTATTTTTCGTATTTAAAAGATCCCGTTTCACGGGATCTTTTAGTTTAACTCATTTTTGAGATATAATCCGGTAAAACTTTCGGCTACGTCTACCAGTTGCTCCGGGAGTCCCTGGAATAACACCTTGCCCCCGGCACTTCCGCCTTCAGGGCCAATGTCTATAATATAATCGGCTACTTTTATCATATCCAGGTTGTGTTCTATTACCAATACACTGTTACCACGGTCTACCAGTTTATTCAATACATCCAATAAATGCTGTATATCCTGGAAATGCAAGCCGGTGGTAGGTTCATCCAGGATATAAAAAGTTTTACCTGTATCTCTTTTGCCTAACTCGGTAGCCAGTTTAACACGCTGGGCTTCGCCGCCGCTCAATGTTACCGCACTCTGTCCAAGTGTAATATATCCAAGACCCACTTCCTGCAACACTTTTATCTTCCGGTAAATAAATGGCACTGCGCTGAAAAATTCTACTGCCTCATCCACGGTCATATTTAATACATCACTGATTGATTTTCCTTTGTAACGTATTTCCAGGGTTTCCCGATTATAACGTTTGCCGTTACATTTTTCACAATGCACATATACATCGGGAAGGAAATTCATTTCAATTACGCGCATACCTCCACCCTCACACACTTCGCAACGCCCGCTCTTTACATTAAATGAAAACCTGCCGGCAGTATATCCTCTAATTTTCGCCTCTGGAACCGCGGCAAATAAAGTACGTATGTCAGTAAAGAAACCGCAGTAAGTGGCAGGATTGCTACGCGGTGTTCTGCCTATGGGACTTTGATCTATTTCAATTACCTTATCAATATGCTCTAACCCGTTAATAGACTTATACGGCAGAGGAAGACCTTTCGAACCATAGCAATGGTGTGCCAACAACGGATATAATGTTTCATTAATCAAAGTAGATTTACCACTACCGCTTACCCCGGTAACCAGGATCAGCTCTCCCAAAGGTAATTTCACAGAAATCTCTTTTAAATTATTTCCTGTGGCTCCTTTCAATTCTATGAACTTTCCGTTTCCTTTCCTGCGCTCCGCAGGCACTTCAATATTTTTTCGGCCGCTAAGGAACCGGGAGGTTTCTGAACCTGACATCAATACAAAGGAAGGAGTGCCCTCGGCTACGATTCTCCCGCCATGTATCCCTGCCCGTGGTCCTATATCAATCAGGTGATCAGAAGCCAGCATAATATCTTTATCATGCTCTACTACCAATACACTGTTTCCAATGTCACGCAGGTTTTGCAAGGCAGTAATAAGCCGTTTATTATCCCGTTGGTGCAGCCCAATGCTCGGCTCATCCAGGATGTATGTTATTCCCTGTAACTGGGAACCGATCTGTGTAGCCAGCCTTATCCGTTGGTACTCTCCGCCACTCAGGCTTTTTGAAGGCCGGTATAACGTGAGATAAGTAAGACCCACATCGAGCAGGAATTGCAACCGCTCCCTAATTTCTTTCAATACGTCTTTGGCAATGGCATTTTGTTTGCTTCCTAACCTGGCTTCCAGGTTACTGAACCATGCGGCAAGAATATCCAGGTCCATTCCGCTCAATTCTGCGATGTTCATTCCATCTACTTTGAACCACAGACTTTCTTTTTTCAGACGTGTTCCTTCGCAGGTAGTACATGGCTTCAGGATCATAAACTGTTCTGTCCAATCCCTGACTGCCTCGCTGGTCGTGGGCGAAGAAAACCATCGCTTCACCATATTTACCACACCTTCATATTCTGTTTCATAAACGGTAACTTCCGCCGATTCCATATCCATATCCACATCTGCCGACATGCTATCATCTGTTTCTTCCTTACCATATAAAATTACATTCAATGCCTTTGCCGAAAGTTCTTTGATGGGTTTTTCAAGGCTGATCTTATACTTCTTTGCTACCTGTACAACCTGTTTGAAGATAAAGGCTTCCCGTTCCTCACCAAGCGGAGCTATTGCGCCTTCCTTTATACTGAATGTTTTATCGGGGATAATCGCATCCAGGTTTACCTGGTACATTGTACCCAATCCTTTGCAGGAAGGACAGGCACCATAAGGAGAATTAAAAGAAAAAGCATTTGGTGAAGGTTCTTCGTAACTGATACCCGTTTCAATACACATCAATTGTTTGCTGTATTGTATCACCTTATTATTTTCATTCACTAATAAGAATAACAGGTCTTTTCCCATCTGCAGCGTTTTCTGTACGCTCTGGCTCAGCCTCAACTTCATATCATCATTAACCTGCAGCCGGTCTATTACCACTTCGATATCATGAATTTTATAGCGATCAACCTGCATACGGGCAGTTAGATCCATTACTTCGCCATCTACCCTGACTTTTACAAATCCTTTTTTACGGATATCTTCAAATAGTTCGCGGTAGTGACCTTTTCGTCCACGTACCAAGGGTGCCAGTAAACTGATCTTTTTATTTTTATATTTTGAATAGATAGAAGATACTATCTCTTCTTCACTGAACTTAACCATTTTCTTACCGGTGTTATAACTATAGGCATCACTGGCACGGGCATATAATAAACGCAGGAAGTCATATATTTCAGTGATAGTTCCAACTGTACTCCTGGGATTTTTATTGGTAGTTTTTTGCTCAATGGATATTACCGGGGAGAGGCCGGTGATTTTATCTACATCTGGCCGTTCCATATCTCCTACAAACTGGCGGGCATATGCAGAAAAACTTTCCATATACCTCCGTTGTCCTTCATTATATATAGTGTCAAAGGCGAGAGATGATTTGCCACTGCCGCTTACCCCCGTAAATACTACCAGTTTATTTTTAGGAATTCTGATATCAATGTTTTTCAGGTTGTGCTCCCTGGCACCAAATACTTCAATAAATTCCTCTTCTGTTGCCTGAACGGTAACTGCTGATTTTTTCTTAGCCATTTAAATTTTTTCCTGTTGACAAAGATACTGACAAACCCCGCCCCGGCTCATTAAGTAAACGATAAAACCTCCCGGGTAAAAATTTTTTTATGCGATATTGAAAGAATCACAAGAGTAAAAATCTGTATGAATAACCTGAATACCAATACTTTTTTGAAGTGAGATTTGCAATTGGCGCAGTTGTTGAATATATTGTAGCTATTAATCGTATTTCATTAAACTCAAAAACAACTACAATGAAACAATCAACCGGGATGGTTTATGCAAAACAAACTGTACTAATGGTCTTTTTAGCGCTATGCCAGGTTATGGTGTGGGCACAGGATACCACCAGTTCAGCCATTTCTACAACCACTACTACCACCACCACTGAACAAAACTGGTATGCTCAACCATGGGTATGGATAGTTGGAGGTGCAGTGCTGTTATTATTAATTGTGGCCCTGGTAAGAGGTAATAATTCAAATGACACGAGCAAAACTGACAGAGTTACTGTAACCAAAAGTGTTAGAACTGATACGGATGTTTAAGAAATTAATTTATATAAAAAGACCCCGTTTATACGGGGTTTTTTTATGGATGTAAGATCCAAAAAAAAACTGTGCATTTTGTGCACAGTTTTTTTATAAAATCCTATAAATTAATTCTTAGAACTGTTATTACGCAGTAATGCTACCAACAACAATAAAAAAACAGCACCACCCACAATCCAAACCCATGGTTGGGTGAAAAAGTTTCCATTATCTGATTTTGTACTGATATCTACATCTACTTTTTTGTCCTGTGCTACTGCATACATTGAAACCAACAGTCCGGCCAGGAACATAGTGAACTTATTAAGAACTGATTTTGTGGGATTAAAGAGTAATTTTTTCATGTTTATGTTTTTTGTTCTACTTAACTAATAAAATTTAATGCCACAGATTTTTTGGCTTAAAAATGATTGAAAATGAATGTTCTATGTAGATAAAATTCCACGAATTGTAAAAAGCCCTACCGTATAATTAATAACCTGAACGTAATATGATAAATGAAAGAGGTTGGCGCAAAACTTGTGTAAATAAGTTAATCAACATCTATTTAATGAAAAATTATTTATATCAAACAAAGGGCTGTATAAAAACTTTGCTTTTAGCTTTATTTTCCAGCCCTTTGTTTCTATTCGCCCAGGATACAACGTATAGTACATCCACTACGGTAAATTCTGAATCATTATGGTATTTGCAACCCTGGGTGTGGGTGGTTGGAGGTGTGATTCTTTTACTGTTGTTAATTGCCCTTTTTAGCGGAGGCAGTAAGAAAAACAAGAATACCAGTCGTACGGATAAGGTGATCATCACCAAAACAGTTCGTACCGAAACTGATGTTGATGAATAAATTTCATTTTTTAATAATAAAAAACATACAATTATGGCAACTAATAATGAGGAATTAATTGAAGTATTAAATGACCTGGTTGAAATTAATAATGACCGTATAACCGGTTATGAAAAAGCAATTGACGAGGCTAAAGATATCGATGTAGATTTACAGGCTACGTTCAGTAAAATGGCTGATGAGAGCCGTAAGTATAAAGCGGAATTGGTACAGGAAGTAACAAGGTTAGGCGGAGAACCCGCAACCGGTACAACCAATTCTGGTAAAATTTACCGTATATGGATGGATGTGAAAGCCACATTTACCGGTCATAGCCGCCAGGCAGTATTGGAAAATTGCGAGTTTGGAGAAGATGCTGCGCAAAAAGCCTATAAAATGGCTTTGAGTTCTGATGCAGAAATGACTGCGGATACCCGACAGTTAATCACTTCTCAACAATCGTCTTTAAAAACCTCGCATGACCTGATTAAAAAATACAGGGATGCACAAAAGGCAGTCAGCTAACTGTAATTTGATAAACGTAAGCCCATCCAGCAACGGATGGGCTTTTTTTTACCTTATCATTGAATAAAATAGCGGTGACAACAAATCTGACCATCTCTGATATTGTTTGCCTGAAGGATGCAGGCCATCATTAGCCTGTAAGCTGGGATCATTTCTCCCTTCTCTTGAAATACCGGTTATATCAAGATATTGTACATTGTATTGCATTGCCACTTCACGGTTGATCGCATTAAACTCATCGATCTCCCGGGCAATCCTTACCGTATCCATTCCCTGGGCATAGGGTGTAACACTGTAATCAGGTATTGATATAACCACTACCCGGTTACTGCGGTTACCAGCCAATTGAATGGCCTTCATTAATAGTATTGTGAACTGGCTTCTGTACTCTACCTGGCTTCTACCCTGGAACTGGTTATTAACTCCGATTAATAATGAAACAAGGTCAAAGTTTGAAGGTAATGCTGCATCATTTACCGCCTGTATCAGGTTGCCAGTCGTCCAGCCTGTTGCCGCAATTATTGTGGGATCAGTCACGCCGTTTGCACGTAGCTGGAACGCTGTTTTATTAGGGAAGCGATCACCGGCTGAAACTGATTGACCGATAGTATAAGAATCACCTAAGGCCAGGTATTTAAAAGTAGTTGTGCTCACAGGAGGCTGTTGACTACCGGTAGCCGATTTCCTGCAACTTGAAATTACGCACACACAAGCGAGATAAAGTACAAATTGTTTCATCAGTAATTTTAATAATATACGAAACACACATTGCGCAGGTTCAATTGCAGCTTAGGCAAGGGCAAAGTCCACAGCTGCCTGGGCATGAATTCGTGTAGTTTCAAACAAAGGCATGGGGCTATGTTCGTTTTTGATGATCATAGGTATTTCGGTACAACCCAATATAATACCATCGGCCCCCGACCCTGCCAATGAATCTATTACAGCAGACAGTTTTTTCCGGGTGGGTTCAAGGTATTTTTCGTGCCTTAACTCTTCACAAATGATTGTATTAATCAGTTCAATTTCTTCCGGGGATGGGATAATCGTTGTTACGCCTTGTTCTGCCAGGCTATCTTTAAAAAAATTTAACTGCATGGTATTGGCAGTTCCCAGTAATGCTACTGTTGAAATACCGGCTTCCTTAACTTTCCTCCCGGTTTCCTGTGCGATATGTATTAGTGGAACCGAGATCGCATTTGCCACCTCGTTTGCCACCTGGTGAATGGTATTGGCTCCCAGTACAATGCAATCTGCGCCTGCATCTTCTGTCCGCTTTGCTGCCTCACATATAATCCGTGATACTTTTTTCCAGTCCGATTCTTCAATAAGTTGCCTGACTTCTGCATAATCAACTGAA
The DNA here is from genome assembly GCA_046590515.1 of Ferruginibacter sp. Taxonomy (GTDB): domain Bacteria; phylum Bacteroidota; class Bacteroidia; order Chitinophagales; family Chitinophagaceae; genus Ferruginibacter. The sequence continues at coordinate 2,085 of JBKJUT010000294.1, read as the reverse complement.
TTGAGTAGAATGTTAGCTGAGTGATAACCTCCTTTTTGGGATTGTACCAATTCATTGATATAGCGGTAATACGTGATGGTGGAACACCAGGTGAATCCTCCAACCAGGCCGATTGTTTTCATATGGTTTGTGTGGTTATGAATTTATCTAATCCATAAGTATGCCTAATGAGAGGAATCTCAAAAAATAACAAAAGTGAAAAGTGAGCTTATTGCGGCAGGCTACTTGTCCATTCTGAATCAAGCATACTCATTTCAAGCAGGCTCCAGTAAGTATCCTTAAATTTCAATACGTCGCGTTGGCGACCTTCAGCCACCATCCCTGCCCGTTGGTAGCACTTTATGGCTGAATCATTAAAGTCGTAAACACCCAGACTGATCCGGTGTAAACCAAGTTGTTCAAACCCGATTTTTAATACCTCGGTAATCATCTGAAGGCAATATCCCTTTCCCCGTTCTTCTGAACCCACCAATACCCGGCTTATACGTGCGGAGTTATTTTTTTTACTTATACTGCCTAAGGAGATATGCCCTACGATTTTGCCCGAGACCTCATCAACTACACGGTAAATATAGGCTTCTGAAGAAGGCATATCATTCACATCAGATAAATACCATTCCAGGCTTGCTTCAGTCAGGGGATAACTAAATAGTGAACCGGCCCAGTTCATGAGGATTTCCTCGTTATTTAACCATTGCATTAACTGGGGGAAGTCACTTCTTTCAAAATATTCTAGTCGTATCATATTATATCCCCGTCTTTTTCAGGAGGGTGTAAAAATAAGGAGAAGATAAATAACAGCAGCAGATGTTACTGGTTGTTACAGGAAGTTATTGAAAACCCGGATCACCTTTACAAACCTCGGAATAAAATAGCTGTTCATTGAAGATACCATTACCCCTCCCTCCTTACCCGAGGCGGAATGAATAAACCGGATGACACCATTGTTATTAGATGTTACCAGCCCCAGGTGGCCTACTTCACCACTGCCGGCATCACTGCCGGTAAACAGGATGATATCACCAGGCCTGGATTCAAGAGTGGTAACTAATGTTCCTGCATTTGTATAATCCCGGGATACCCTGGGAACTTTAACTTTAAAATGGTTGAACACATAATAAACGAATCCCGAACAGTCAAAACCCTTTTCCTTAATAGCAGAACCATACTGGTAAGGAACACCCTGCAAAGTCAGGGAAAAATTAATCACTTCAGAAGCTTTAAGATTTTTCGTTTGTATGCTGCGGGGAGCCACATTTCCTTTTAAAACAACGGTGCTCTTAATTGCAGTTCCCTCGCCCGGCGCTGGTGTATTATACACCCGACGGGAAGTATTACAGGCTGCAAAAAACACAGCTAAAAAAATTAAACAGGTAAAGAAAAGAGGCCGCATAATTAAAAATAAATCATTTGGCTATTATAAAGCAAGAGATGAAAGCAGGCAGCAAATTTTTAACAGATACTGTCAGTTCCTGATTATTTGCTTTATGAAAACCTTCTCATCAAATTTGTCACCGCGGCTGGCCCGGGCCTGGATCTTTCGCACTACATCCATTCCTTTTACTACTTTACCGAATGCAGCCATACCCAAACCGTCAATAGTTCCACGTCGGCCTGAATCCAAAGGGGATTGATCTCCTATGCAGATGAAAAATTCAGTAGTGGCTGAGCCGGGGTTCGTTCTCGCCATTGATACTATGCCATTGGTATGAGATAAACCCGACTTATGGGTAGTCTCGTGAGGTATCCCTGATTTATAAGTCAATAGTTTCGGATAAACTCCCCCTTGAATTATACCTGTATTATTATCATTGGGCAATTCATCGGCTTTGACCACCCTGTAAAATGATGACTTGTCATAAAATCCTGAATCTACATTGGAGAGAAATGCTGCTACAGTAAGCGGAGCGGCACTATCATACAACGCGATTTCAATATCGCCTAAACCGGTTTGAACGGTTACATGTATTTTCTCACTTCCGGAACTACAGGAAAATAAAAAGAGAAAGGAAAAAATAAAAGCGGCGAAAAATTTCAAATTGTAGTTGTTTGAAAACATATCTTCATTTTCAAACAACTACAATT
>JBKJUT010000184.1:0-7158 GCA_046590515.1 Ferruginibacter sp. | reverse complement strand
CTGCTTCAGGAGCATAAAGTTGATTTGATGGTTTCACAAAATAACACAAATCCACTACGGACAATGCCAACTATACGCCCGAATATGTTGTTACACCCGTAATTTTATATAATATTGTAGTTATTATCAGTCTCATCCAAATTTAGATTTATATATGTGTGGAATTGTAGGGTATACCGGGCCAAGACAGGCTTATCCGGTAATATTAAAAGGTTTGAAAAGGCTTGAGTACAGGGGTTACGACAGCAGTGGTGTAGCCCTGATGCACGATGGCAAACTGGATGTGTATAAAAAGAAAGGGAAAGTGGCTGAGCTGGAAGAACTTTTAATAGGCAAAGACCTTACCGCTCATATTGGAATTGGTCATACCCGTTGGGCCACGCACGGTGAACCCAGTGACAGGAACGCACACCCGCATTCTTCGGTAAGTGGACGTTTGGCTATGATTCACAACGGTATCATTGAAAATTATTCCCAGATAAAACAAGAGCTTGAAAATAAGGGCTATACTTTTAAAAGTGAAACGGATACAGAAGTATTGCTCAATTTTATTGAAGATATCCAGAAGAATAATGAATGTGGCCTGGAAGAAGCATTACGCATAGCACTTAAAAGGGTTAGCGGCGCTTACTGTATTCTTTTACTCGACCGCGAGGACCCCGAAACAATTATTGCCGCACGAAAAGGAAGCCCATTGGTTATTGGCATCGGCAAAGGTGAACACTTCCTGGCCAGCGACGCTTCCCCGTTTATCGAATACACAAAGGAAGTAGTTTATGTGAATGATTATGAACTCGCCATAGTTAAACCTGGCGAACTGATCCTGAAAAATCTCGGCAATGAAAAAATCACTCCTTTCATTACCAAATTAGATATGGAACTGGCTGCTATTGAAAAGGGAGGGTACGATCATTTCATGTTGAAAGAGATTTTTGAACAGCCGAGTACTATTTACGATTGCCTGCGGGGTCGACTGGATCCTTTGGCCGCCAAAATTACTATGAGTGGTGTGGAGGAACATATCGAACAGTTAAAGAGTGCTCAACGCATACTTATTGTGGCTTGCGGCACCAGCTGGCATGCCGGCCTGGTGGCTGAATATATTATTGAAGAATTATGCAGGATACCGGTTGAAGTGGAATATGCCTCTGAGTTCAGGTACCGCAACCCCATCATACATCCCGGAGATGTGATAATTGCTATCTCACAAAGTGGTGAAACTGGCGATACACTTGTAGCTCTTGAAAAAGCCAAAGAAAACGGCGCTTTTATTTTTGGTGTCGTTAATGCTGTCGGCTCTTCCATTGCACGAATATCGCACGCCGGAGCTTATACTCATGCCGGCCCGGAGATTGGAGTGGCATCTACCAAAGCTTTTACAGGTCAACTGGCTGTCTTAACGATGATGGCATTAAAAATCGGCCGCGAAAAAAATACAATCTCTGAAGAACGTTACCAGAAGTTGGTGATTGAACTGGCAGACGTACCGGAAAAAGTGAATGCTATATTAAAGAATGCAGATGAACTGAAAGTTATTGCTGAAGTATATAAAGATGCACATGATTTCTTATTCCTCGGGCGAGGGTATAACTTTCCCATTGCACTGGAAGGAGCACTTAAATTAATAGAGATTTCATACATACATGCAGAGGGCTACCCGGCTGCAGAAATGAAACATGGCCCTATAGCGTTGGTTGATAAGAATCTCCCAGTGGTTTTCATAGCCACTAAAGATTCCTATCATGAGAAGATCATCAGTAATATGCAGGAGATCAAAGCCAGGAAAGGAAAAATCATTTCCATTATTACTGAAGGTGATGAGGTGAGTGCTTCACTCAGTGACCATGTGTTTGCCATACCGGCGGCAGACGAACTCATCGCTCCCCTTCTCAGCGTGGTTCCGCTCCAGTTGCTGTCTTATTATGTGGGAACATTAAAAGGAATTGACGTTGATAAACCCAGGAACCTGGCAAAAAGTGTGACTGTAGAATAAACCTGGCATATATTAGTTCATCACGACCCTTATATATTCCCATGAATATTATAAAAACCCATGCCGTTAGTGAATTAGGTTATAATTTTATTGAGAAAGAATTCATACCCGAGGGTAAGGATGAATACCATTTACGGAACCTTCAAAATACTTCCGGCACTGTTTACCGCGCACTTAAAGAAGACGAGATAGATCTCCTCTTGCAAAACAGGAATACTTCTGACAACTGGAGTAATGTTTTGGTTTCTGATAATTTTAATCCAGGCCTGGTAAGGAACTGCAAGTTTTACGGCTTAATCAGGATCGGGGCCATCCAGCCGATTTACCGGGAGTTCCATAGCATCCGTATGGCAGTGGGCTTATATAACAGTACTATCATAAGCTGCGACCTGGGGGACAATATCTGCATCGATAATGTAAATTATCTCAGTCATTATATCATAGCAAATGATGTAATGATCGTAAACGTACATGAACTTGCTACTACAGATTACGCCAAATTCGGTAATGGCATATTAAAAGATGGTGAGGATGAAAAAGTACGGACCTGGATCGAGGTTTGTAATGAAAATGGAGGCCGAAAGATTATACCATTTAACGGCATGCTTCCCGGCGATGCATATTTATGGAGCAAGTACCGCGATGACGAAGCACTCCTGGAAAAATTCAAAGAATTCACCCAGAAAAAATTTGATAAGCAAAGGGGCTATTATGGCACCATTGGAGAAAGAACCGTCATTAAAAATACCGGGATAATAAAAGATACCTGCATTGGTTCGGATGCATATATCAAAGGGGCTAATAAACTGAAAAATCTCACTATCAACAGTGATGCAGCTCGTAAATCGCAAATTGGGGAAGGATGTGAACTGGTGAATGGTATTGTAGGATTCGGCTGCAGGATTTTCTATGGTGTGAAGGCTGTGCGCTTTCACCTTTCATCACATTCTCAATTAAAATACGGGGCTCGACTTATTAATTCTTACCTGGGCAACAATTCAACCATATCATGTTGCGAAGTTTTGAATTCATTGATCTTCCCGGCTCATGAGCAACACCATAATAACTCTTTTCTTTGCGCTTCCCTCATTATGGGACAAAGCAATATTGCCGCCGGGGCTACCATTGGCAGTAACCACAACAGCCGCAGTGCTGATGGAGAACTGGTGGCAGGTCGCGGCTTCTGGCCGGGCTTATGTGTCAGCCTGAAACACAATAGCAAATTTGCTTCTTTTACGATACTTGCCAAAGGTGATTACCCTGCAGAATTAAATATTCATCTGCCTTTCTGCCTGGTTTCAAATGATGTAACTAATAACAGGTTGGTTGTTATTCCTGCCTATTGGTTCCTGTATAACATGTATGCACTTGAACGCAATGCCTGGAAATACATGGACCGCGACAAACGCACAGGAAAATTACAAAAGATTGAATACGGTTACCTGGCACCTGATACCATTAATGAAGTTTTTCATGCACTCGCTTACCTTGAGTCACTTGAACAGGATGAGAATGGAACAGCTATGGCAACCGGCTGGGAAAACAACCTTCGACCTACTTATATTACCAAGATCAAAGAATCTACCAGGGTATTCAAGGAACTGGTGATTCTTTATGCAGGGCTCGAATTAATTCAACATATCACCTCTAATGAAATAAAAAATTTCGACGACTTGTTAAGTTCTTTATCGCCACACACTGCGCGAACAGAATGGATGAACCTGGGAGGTCAACTGGTGCAGGTAGCCGAAGTGTTAGGAGTCAGGCACAGGATAAAAAAAGGTGAAATAACAGGATGGGATGGCGTACATGAGTTTTATAAACAGCAGGGAATTAATTATAAAAAAGATAAACTTAACCATGCATATACCTCGTTACTCGAGATTCTCCATATCACTGGAAAACAATTTACACCTGAGATATTTAGAAATATTCTTCAGCAGGTGATTAATACCAAAACCTGGATGAACAAAGGAATCTATACCTCGCGGGCGAAAGATTATACAAACCCATTCCGTAAAATGGTGTTTGAAAACAACCTGGAAATGGATGCGGTGATTGGGAAACTTGATGACAACAGTTTTATACAGGCCCAGTTACAAGCCCTGGATGACTTAGAGAAAATTACAGAGTATATTAATTTATCTTTTAAATTGTAATTCTGATAGAAAATTCAGACCTTTAATTTCCAATATCTCAACAGGTTGAAAAAACTTAGACCTATTTTATTAATATTTGCATTTGCATTACCTGCATTTGTATTTTCACAAAATATACGTGTACAACTGAAGTGGTGGCATCAATTCCAGTTTGCCGGTTATTATGCGGCACAGGTGAAAGGTTATTATAAGGATGCCGGTATGAATGTAACCCTGCTGCCGGGTAACAAGATCAATTCCTCGTTAGAACAGGTAATTAATAAGCAGGCAGATTATGGAGTGGCCGGATCGGAGATCATGATTGATTTTATAAACGGAGCACCGATACAGGCAATGGCAGCCATTTTTCAACATTCGCCATATGTAATAATCTCTCCTCAAAAAAATCACATACTAAAACCACATGACCTGGTTGGAAAAAGAGTCATGTTATCAGATAACCAGGGATGGATCCAGCTTAAAGCAGTTTTAATGATGGAAGGAATCGATCCATCCAGCATTCAGTTTATCCCGCATACCTGGAATAATAATGACCTGCTAGATGACAATGTTGATGCCATGTCAGCATACAGTTCGGTAGAAGCTTATCAACTGGAAAAGACAGGATTGAAAATAAATATAATCAGACCTGAAAATTATGGGGTGGATTTCTATGGTGATATATTGTTCTCAACTAAAAGCAACCTTCAGAATAACAGGGAAGTTTCAAATAAATTCCTGGACGCTACCAGGCGCGGCTGGGAATATGCTATGAATAATCCGAAGGAGATCAGTGAATATATCCTCACCTTGCCAGGAGTTAAAGAAAGAGGAGTTACCCTGGCGGAGCTTAATGATGAAGCATATAAAATGCAGGCATTGGTAGTGCCAAAGCTCGTTGAAATAGGTCACATGAACAATGAAAGATGGCAGCACATGCTGGCAGTATATAAATCTTTAAAACTTGTAGATAAGGATAAACAACTGGTAGATTGGCAGTTTGATTCCGAGGATGCCCAAACTAAAATGTATTTAAAAGTCGGATCTTACATCCTCATTACTTCGCTGGGTGTTTTATTAATCCTGTTTATATATAGTGTTAATATGAAAAAAGCGGTTGAAAACCGTACACGCGAACTGGAGAACGAGGTCAGATTAAGAAAAGCAAATGAAGAGTCATTAAATGCCCTGTCAACAGAATTACAAAATACCAACAAAGAACTTCGTCAATATGCCTATATAACTTCTCATAATTTAAGGGCCCCCGTTACCAACTTACTCAGTTTAATCCAGCTTTTTAATAGTAAAGAGCTTTCTGAAAAAAATGCATTATACTTTAATAAGATCGATGTGTGTACTACTAACCTTAATATTATGCTGAAAGACCTGAATGAGGTGCTTTCTGTACGAAATGAAAAATTCGGGGATGAAAATTTATTGTATTTTGAAGAAGAGATATTAAATGTTAAAGAAAGTATTTCAGAAGAAATATTCAATACAGGTTCATTGATCACCTTCGATTTCAGCAGGGCGCCTTCTATTTTGTATTCGCGTAAAAACCTGCAAAGTATCATGCAGAACCTGCTTACAAATGCAATAAAATACCGGAAAACGGATGCACCTGCACACATTGATATTATATCCTGGAAGGTAAACGGGGATATAAAACTGGCTTTTTCTGATAATGGGATAGGTATCAATATGCAAAGACATGGTGACAGAATATTCGGCCTATACCAGCGCTTTAACAAGGAAAAGGAAGGGAAAGGGCTGGGTTTATATATCGTAAAGTCGCAGGTAGAAAAATATGGCGGGGGAATTGAAGTAGAAAGTGTAGAAAACGAAGGAACTAAATTTATAATTACATTTAAAACGCCCGGCAAGGATGAGGAAGAATCCCATTAATTTATTGCTGATAGACGATGATGAAATAAATAACTTTCTCACCAGGGAATTGATTTCACTTTATTGCACTGACATCCTGGTTGAATCCAATCTATTCGTGGGTGATGCATTGAAACAATTAAAGTCCAACATAGCAAACAACGCCGGGTTACCTGATGTAATTTTAGTGGATATTAATATGCCGATATTATCCGGGTGGGATTTTATTGAAGAATTTGAAAAGCTGGATACCCGTTATACGCAAAACACTGATATATATATTTATACTTCTTCCGTATATTTCGAGGATATCAATAAATCAAAAACATACCGGTCGGTAAAAAACATTTTTTCAAAACCGTTGACCCAGGAGATGGTAGATGAATGTTGTGGAAAAAGGTAATTGTTTTAAATAAGCAGGCATCGGATAGCCATTTCATACCCGGGCAATCCCAGACCACTGATAACCCCCAGGCAACTGGCAGAGACATGAGAAATTTTCCTGAATTCTTCCCGGCCAGAAATATTGGAGATATGCACTTCTATCACTTTGCCGGTTACAGCAGCAACTGCATCGCCGATTGCAACTGATGTGTGAGTATATCCGCCGGGATTCAATACTATTGACCCTATTGATCCTGCACGTTGTATCTCATTAATAAGTTCTCCTTCAATATTACTTTGAAAACAGGAAATCTCCACACCCGGAAAAAGCACTCGTAGTTTTTCAAGATATGATTCAAAAGATTCAACCCCATATATACCAGGTTCCCTTTGACCCAGCAGGTTAAGATTAGGGCCATTTATAATCGCTATTTTCATATGCACTGCTGTTTTATTTCAGGTCTGTAATTAACTCATCATTCCTACAAATTCATCAAAAAGATAACGGCTATCGTGAGGCCCGGGTGTAGCTTCCGGATGGTATTGAACGGAAAAAGCCTTTTTATTTTTTAGCCTGATCCCTTCTATACTTTTGTCATTAAGATTTACATGGGTAATTTCTATACCGGGGTTATTTTTTACTGCTTCGGGATCTATACCAAAACCATGGTTTTGTGTAGTGATTTCGCATTTACCAGAAACCAGGTTTTTAACAGGATGATTGAGTCCGCGATGGCCGAGATGCATCTTAAATGTTGG
>JBKJUT010000011.1:0-11792 GCA_046590515.1 Ferruginibacter sp. | reverse complement strand
ATTGAAACTACCATGTATTTAAAGGCTCGTAAAAGTCTTTTTTTAAAGAAGCGATACGGATTTTTTAGTATCTGTTGGAAGAAAAGGGGTGATATATCATAAGTTTTGAACATCCGTATCCAAATTTCACAATTTTTAAGGATTTTATAAGAATTAAAAGGGGATATTTTGTCATTCCAGTGCTCAAATCCTACCTTTGCACCCTCAAAACAAAAAAAGTGCTTGTTTAAGCATATTCGATCTTTAATTATTAAAAGTAATTTATAAGTCATGGTACAAATCAAGCCAGATGAAATATCAGCGATTCTTCGCCAGCAATTAAGCAATTTCAATGCAGGTGCAAGTCTTGAAGAAGTAGGAACCGTATTACAGGTTGGTGATGGTATCGCCCGTGTATATGGACTGAACAATGTGCGCTCAGGTGAACTGGTGGAATTTGAAAATGGGGTAAAAGCCATTGCCCTTAACCTGGAAGAAGATAACGTGGGTGTGGTTTTGATGGGAGACAGCAGCGAAATTAAAGAAGGGGATAAAGTGAAGCGTACCGGGCAAATCGCCTCTATTAAAGTAGGTGAGGGAATGTGTGGCCGTGTAATTAACACCCTGGGTGAACCCATAGATGGTAAAGGTCCTTTGCAAGGCGAACTATATGAAATGCCTTTGGAGCGTAAAGCACCGGGAGTAATTTTCAGGGAGCCGGTAAAAGAACCATTGCAAACAGGTGTTAAGGCTATAGACGCTATGATTCCTATTGGTCGTGGACAACGTGAGCTGATCATCGGTGACAGGCAGACAGGTAAATCGGCCATTGCTATCGATACGATCATTAACCAAAAAGAGTTTTACGATGCAGGTAAGCCTGTTTATTGTATATATGTAGCCATCGGTCAAAAGGCCTCTACGATTGCAGGTGTAATGAAAACCCTGGAAGAATATGGTGCCATGCCTTATTCAATCATTGTGGCTGCCTCAGCTTCTGAGCCGGCACCATTACAGTTCTATGCTCCTTTTGCAGGTGCGGCTATCGGCGAATTTTTCCGCGATACCGGGCGCCCGGCATTGATCATTTATGATGATCTTTCAAAGCAGGCCGTAGCTTACCGCGAAGTGTCTCTTTTGTTGAGAAGACCACCGGGACGTGAAGCCTATCCTGGTGATGTGTTTTACCTGCATAGCCGTTTGCTGGAAAGAGCTGCCAAAGTAGTTTCTAAAGATGAGATTGCACAGCAGATGAATGACCTTCCTCAATCTATCAAGCATTTAGTAAAAGGAGGAGGTTCGTTAACAGCCTTACCGATAATTGAAACACAGGCAGGAGACGTATCAGCCTATATTCCTACCAACGTGATTTCCATAACTGACGGACAGATATTCCTGGAAGGAAACCTCTTTAATGCAGGTATCCGCCCGGCGATCAACGTTGGTATTTCGGTTAGCCGTGTGGGTGGTAATGCGCAGATTAAGTCAATGAAAAAAGTAGCAGGAACATTGAAACTTGACCAGGCCTTATACCGGGAACTGGAAGCCTTTTCTAAGTTTGGTGGTGACCTGGATGCTGCAACAAAGAACGTAATCGATAAAGGTGCACGTAACGTGGAAATCCTTAAGCAGGCTCAGTATTCACCGTTTACGGTAGAAAAGCAGGTAGCCATGATTTACCTGGGTACCCAGGGATTGTTGAAGGAAGTTGCCGTTAAAAAAGTGAAGGAATTTGAAGAGCATTTCCTGTTGGAAATGGAAAATAAATTTCCTGAAGTATTAGCTGAATTTAAGAAAGGAAATTTGCCTGAAGATGGTATCAGGAAAATGGTTGAGCTGGCCAACGGGCTTATTCCACAGTACAAATAAGAACAGGAATACAAATTATATAAGAGCGGTACTTCCGCTCTTTTTTTATGTTATAAGTTGCCAGTTTACTTTGATAAGTCATTTCCTGAAATTGATTCCGCTTATTTAAGCGCACCATTTCTTTCTACAAACCTGGCCACCCAAAAGACTTAAATGGAGTTTGCTATTTTGTCAGGTTTCATTTGAGGAATAGAATTTGATTTATAGATGGAAAATATTTCAGATGATAGGAATTATGTTTATTTCCATTTTGTTTATGCTGGTGGGGATGGGTGTACAATACCGGCTTAAAAGCAAATTCAGTGAATACAGTAAAATTCAAACCAGCAGCGGTTTAACCGGCAGCGAAATTGCTGCAAAAATGTTACACGAAAACGGGATACATGATGTGAAGATAACTTCAGTGGAAGGTCAACTGACAGATCATTATAACCCGGTTACTAAAACTGTAAATCTGAGTTCTGAAGTTTATTCCGGAAACAATGTAGCCGCCGCCGGGGTTGCTGCACATGAATGCGGCCATGCTGTACAACATGCCCAGGCTTATTCCATGCTGATGGTGCGCAGCAAACTGGTTCCAGCCGTAAATATTTCCAGTAAATTATCTCAGTGGGTATTGCTGGCCGGCATTGGAATATATGGTTTTGGTGGGGGAAATTCCACCATCCTGCTTATTGGCATTGGCTTATTTGCAGTAAGCACCCTGTTTGCCATTGTAACCTTACCTGTAGAATTTGATGCATCACGGAGGGCTCTTGCCTGGTTGGGTTCAGCGCACATCACCACAGCAAGCGAGCTTCAGAAAACAAAAGATGCCTTGAAATGGGCTGCACTGACTTATGTGGTTGCTGCGCTTGCTTCCATAGCTATGTTGGTTCAATATTATCTTATATACCAGGGTCGTAATGATGATTAATCGGCAAATCTTTTAAATCATTATCTCTCTATCTTTGCACTTATTAATTTATATAAAATGGATTTAGGAAAAGAGTTTCACAAATACGCAGTTAAACACAAAGGCATCAGTAGCAATACCCTGCATGGTTATGTGCAGCACAATGTTACCAACCTTACACCAAATATTATTGAGGAGCGTCCTATGAATGTGGCTGTAATGGATGTATACAGCCGGTTGATGATGGACCGTATCATTTTCTTAGGTTATCCTATCAGTGATGAAGTGGCAAATATTGTGACTGCCCAATTGCTTTTTTTAGAAAGCACCGATCGCACCCGCGATATTCAAATGTATATTAACAGTCCGGGTGGCAGCGTGCATGCGGGCCTGGGCATGTATGATACCATGCAGTTTATTACACCTGACGTAGCCACTATCTGTACCGGTATGGCAGCAAGTATGGGAGCTGTTTTGATGTGTGCGGGTTCAAAAGGAAAACGTACCGCTTTAAAACACAGCCGTATTATGATGCATCAGCCAAGTGCCGGTGCCGGCGGACAGGCTTCGGATATAGAGATAACCGTAAACCAGATCAGGAAACTGAAATCTGAATTGTACGAGATCATAGCCCATCATACCGGACAGACTCATGAGCAGGTTGCCCTGGATTGTGACCGCGATAAATGGCTGACTGCTACAGAAGCAAAAGAATATGGGTTGGTAGATGAGGTACTACTAATGAATCCACGTAAGGCGGAAAAAAAATAATTCCTTCGTGTATTGACTGCCGTGAGCAGAGGGAATACCCTAAATTTTAAAAACTTTCAAATAATAAATATGAATTCTTTTAAACTGAATATTCGCCAGGATGAGGAAGAAGAGGAAAACCCGATGACTATGCCGGATAATCCCATGAATCAATTAATGAGTGGTTGGAAGTTTGACAAAAAATTTATTGAACAACGTAAAATATTTCTCTGGGGTGCAGTAGATGATAAAACTGCCAAAGACCTAACCGACAGGTTGATGTACCTGGAGGCCATCGACCCGGGAAAAGAAATAACCTTCTACCTTAACAGTCCAGGCGGCGGTGTTACTGCCGGTATGGTGATCTATGATACCATGCAGATGATATCTTCTCCGGTAAGCACAGTATGTATGGGCATGGCTGCCAGTATGGGAAGTATCCTGCTGAGTGGTGGTGAAAAAGGGAAACGTTTCATTTTTCCTCATGGTGAAGTAATGATTCACCAGCCAAGCGGTGGTGGCAGGGGTACCAGCGCAGATCTTGAAATTATGGCTGTTCAGATTCAAAAGGCTAAAACACTGGGTGCCCAGATACTTGCCGACAATTGCGGCCAGACACTTGAAAAGGTGCTGAAAGATTTTAACAGGGATTATTGGATGGATGCAGAAGAATCAATTGGTTATGGTATTGTAGATGGAATAATGACTAAATTTTAATCTTGTTAATCAACGATTTACAAGAACCTTACCTCTTTTTTCGATGAACAGTCTGTTTCCGGCGATGGGCCAGGCAACGTTTTCTTTTTTGGGATTGTCTGCTGTGGGGTTTATAATCGAATTTGTACCTTTGCGCCTCGGGCACTGGTAACTTGTTTCATTTAAAATTAATTATGGCAAAGCAACAGATATTACATTGTTCATTTTGTGGTCGCAGCCGTGATGAAGTGAAAATCCTCATTGCAGGCCAGGATGGTCATATCTGTGAAAACTGCGTGGAGCATGCTCAGGATATTATTCTGCAGGAGCTTTCCAATCATATAGATGCTACTAAATCTACCACTTCTGCGTCCAGTAAACTTGTAGTTAAGAAGCCTATTGAAATTAAAAAATTCCTCGATGAGTATGTAATCGGTCAGGATGATGCAAAAAAGATTCTGGCAGTTGCTGTATACAATCACTACAAGCGTCTCAATCAAAAAGTAGAGAATGATGTGGAGATAGAGAAGAGTAACATTATCATGGTAGGCGAAACCGGTACTGGTAAAACCCTGTTGGCAAAATCAATCGCCCGTATGTTGAATGTGCCATTTGCTATTGTGGATGCCACTGTATTTACTGAAGCCGGGTATGTGGGTGAAGATGTGGAAAGCATGCTGACACGTTTATTGCAATCCTGTAATTATGATGTGACTGCAGCTGAAAAAGGAATCGTATATATTGATGAAATAGATAAGATCGCACGCAAGAGTGATAATCCTTCGATCACCCGCGACGTAAGCGGTGAAGGGGTGCAGCAAGGATTACTGAAGTTATTGGAAGGCAGCGAAGTATTGGTGCCACCACAGGGAGGCCGTAAACACCCTGAGCAAAAACTGATAAAAGTCAATACCCAGAATATCCTGTTCATTTGCGGAGGAGCGTTTGATGGTATCGACCGGATAATTGCACGCCGTGTGAATACCAATGCCATTGGCTTCAATGTAAACAAGGAGATGCAGGAATACCAGCATGCGAACCTTTTACAATTTGTAAATGCAGTAGACCTCAAACATTTCGGTCTTATCCCGGAACTGCTTGGCCGTTTACCTGTTGTTACTTATTTAAATCCGCTGGATGCTGAAACACTCCGTAATATTTTAACGGAACCTAAAAACAGTTTAATCAAACAATTTACCCGGCTATTTGAAATTGAAGGGATTGCCTTAAAATTTGAACCTGAAGTTTTTGACTTCATGGTTGAAAAAGCACTTGAATATAAATTGGGTGCAAGAGGTTTACGTAGCATCTGCGAAGGTATTCTTACTGATGCCATGTTTGAATTACCTTCTCAAAAAGTAAAATCTTTCGATGTGACCCTGGAATATGCTTCCCGCAAATTCAATACTACCAAACTCAGTTTGCTGAAGGTTGCTTAATAAAAAATTTATTAGTCAGAAACCCCGCCTGTGCGGGGTTTTTTTATGCAATTCATTTTAGGTGGTTGTTTTATTTAAATTTATTTTCGCAACCGGTTCATTCACATAAAAAAATATATAATGGTAGATGTTATCCTGGGTTTACAGTGGGGAGATGAGGGTAAAGGAAAGATCGTGGATTTTTTTGCCAAAGACTATGATGTGATTGCCAGGTTCCAGGGAGGTCCGAATGCAGGTCACACCTTGTATGTGGATGGAAAGAAAATTGTATTGCACCAGATACCCAGTGGTATTTTCAGGGAAGATAAAATCAACCTGATTGGTAACGGGGTGGTGTTAGACCCCGTAGTTTTGATGCGCGAATGTGCCTCGGTAGCTGACATGGGTGTTGATTATAAAAAAAATCTTTTTATCAGTGAACGCGCCCATCTTATTTTACCAACTCACCGTGCTTTAGACAAAGCCAGCGAACTCTCTAAGGGTAATGAAAAGATCGGTAGTACTTTAAAAGGAATCGGCCCTGCATACATGGATAAGACAGGTCGTAATGGGTTACGAGTAGGCGACCTGCTGGATAAAAATTTTACCACCCAATATATAAAACTCAGGATGAAACACCAGCGGTTGCTGGATAATTTTAATTTCCAGGAAGACATTTCATCCTGGGAGGAAGAATTTTTTGAGGCACTTGAATACCTAAAAGAATTTAAGATCGTTAATGGAGAATATTTCATTAATGATAAAATAAGCCAGGGAAAAAAAGTGCTGGCTGAAGGAGCCCAGGGAAGTATGCTGGATGTGGATTTTGGTACTTTTCCTTATGTAACCAGCAGCAGTACAATTTCTGCAGGAGTTTGCTCAGGCTTAGGCATTGCACCTCAAAAAATTAAAGAGGTTATTGGAATAACCAAAGCCTATTGTACCAGGGTAGGAAGTGGTCCTTTTCCAACAGAACTGGAAGGAGAGACAGGTGATTACCTACGGACTGCAGGGAATGAATTTGGCAGCACTACCGGACGACCACGTCGTTGCGGCTGGATAGACCTGGTAGCCCTTCATTTTGCCTGTATGGTAAATGGAGTTACTAAAATTGTGATGACAAAGGCTGATATCCTGGATGGATTGGAAGAGTTGAAAGTTTGTAATGAATACCTGGTAAATGGAGAGAAAAAAGATTATGTGCCATTCCAGATGAACAGGGTAAAAATTGAGCCGCAGTATAAATCGTTTAAAGGTTGGCAGACTGATGTCACCAATATCAATGCATTTGACAATATGCCGCAAGCCATGAAAACTTATATTGATTACTTAAATGAATTCCTTAAAGTTCCCGTAAAATATATCAGCAATGGCCCCGGCCGGGAACAAATTGTTGCCGTAAAAAAATAAAATTAAAAACATGGGAAAAAATTTGGCAAATTAAAAATCTAATAGAAAATTTACAGCATAATACCCCCCGTTATGGCATTAAAATCTGATAAAGAACCAAAAAAAGCTGCAAAGAAAACCGCAGAGCCTAAAAAGGCCCCCGTTAAAAAATCATCCACAAAAAGCATCGATGAAGATGATGATGATTTGGATGATATCGAAGAGGTGGAAAAACCGGTTTCCAAAACCAAGGCCGGCCCCCGTAAAAAGAAAGAAGATGACGATGATGAGGACGACGATATAGAAGTTGCGGATGATTGGGAGAAGCCGGAAGAAGAAGATTCATGGGATCCTGACTTTGATGAATTTGATGTACCCAAATCAAAAACAAAAAAATCGGCTGCCAAAAAAACAGCCAAGGATGAGGAAGATTTTAAAGTGGAAGATGATTTTAAAGAATTAGGATTATTTGATGATATGGATGATAACTCCGGGGGCAATTTTGATGATGATGATTATTAAATGCCAGTGAAAAAAATACGGCGCTTTTCCATTCTGGATTGCCACGACTTTACTTATAAAATGTTGAACTGGGTTAGCCCGTTCAACATTTTTTGTTTCCTGAATAACAGTAACTACCCGGGATCTTCATTTGAAGGAATCCTGGCTGTGGGTGCCAGCCGCCAGATCATATTATCTCCACCGGGTGGATTGAATACGCTCCAGGCATTTTATGATGAGGATCCGGGATGGCTTTTTGGACACCTCGGTTACGCTGTAAATGATAGTGTAACTGCAATCCAATCAGAAGATAAATTCCAGCCTGGCTTTTTTTTCTCACCTGAAATTCTCATCCGTGTTACTGCTGTAGAGGTAATCATAGAAAGTGGTGAAGCTGAACCTGCTGATATTTTCGCAGCTATAGAAAGTTCCGCAGTCAAACCTCCTCCTGCCCGGCCAACAAAAATTGATCTGAAAGGTCCATCCCGGGAAACGTACCTGGAAGTAATAAAAAAATTACAGCAACACATCCAACGCGGGGACTGCTATGAAATTAATTATTGCCAGGAATTTATTTCAGAAAACAGTGTGATAGACCCTTTGCATGTATATAACCAGCTTTGTACAATTTCGCCCAATCCGTTTTCCGCTTTTTACCGGGTCGGAAATAATTATTGCTTATGCGCAAGCCCCGAACGTTACCTGAAAAAAACCGGCCGGCAACTGTTATCGCAACCTATCAAAGGTACTAGTTCCCGCAGTGATGATCCATTAGAGGATGCAAGGCAAAAACAATATCTCAAGGAAAGCGCTAAAGAAAAAAGTGAAAATGTAATGATTGTGGACCTGGTACGAAATGACCTCAGCCGTGTCAGCGAAGAAGGATCGGTACAGGTTACGGAAATGTGCGCCATTCATAGTTTCCCGCAGGTGCACCAGATGATCAGTTCAATCACTGCAACCATGCCGGCTGGTATGCCATGGTCCCGGGCTATTGAAGCTACTTTTCCTATGGGTTCAATGACAGGGGCACCTAAAAAGAAAGTAAGAGAACTTATCAGTATATACGAAAGCGCACCACGTGGACTTTTCTCAGGGTCAATAGGCTATATCACCCCTTCCGGAGATTTTGATTTTAATGTAGTGATCCGGAGTTTGTTTTATAATAGTTCTGCTCAACGCTTATCTTATTGGGCAGGAAGTGGTATTACAGCTAAAAGCCAGGCAGTTGATGAATATGAAGAGTGCGTGATGAAAGCAGCAGCAATAAGAGAAGTGCTGGAATAATTATTTTTTGCGTTTATTTCGGTTAGGGTATACTGTTTTAGTATTTAATCCATAATTCCCGTCACCTGACAAAAGGAGTTGCACACTTTCATTCAATATCTGGTATTTATTTGCGAGGAACAGCTGCATTTTTTCTGCAGGTAGAAGAAGGTCGTATTGCCCATTGATCCCGAGCCTCATATCAAAATCAGGATTATACCTGCCAAACAATCCTATATCCATAGAAAGATTTTTAGCAATCACCGCCGAATTGAATTTGCCGGAGATGGTTTCTGATTCAGTTAATTCCTTTTCAATGCTTGTGAGGATATTGCTGTTGCCATACGGATTTACACTAAACTGGCCGTTACTGCTGCCTGTGGCTGATTGGGTTCCTGTAAAAGTATCGTTGCCTTCCATTACAAAATGTGTGGCTATGAATTTTTTTACGTGGTTACGGCTTTCCTCCGGCAGGTAATATTGAAGCGCCCAAAAATTGCGGCTACCACTCTTTTTCATGGCGGAATACACCCGCCCAGGTCCACCATTGTAGGCAGCAATTACCAATAACCAGTCGTGCATGTCCTTGTACAGTGCCAGAAGGTATCGTGCGGCGGCATGGGTGCTTTTGGTGTAATCTCTTCGCTCATCAAATCCTTTATTAACCACCAACCCGTAGTCCCTTGCAGTGTATGGCATAAACTGCCACGGACCCCCAGCTCCAACCCAACTGGTGGCGCTCGTACTCAGGTTACTTTCAATAACTGCCAGGTATTTAAGCTCCTTTGGTAATCCATATTGCATAAATATGTTATCAATAAGATTAAAATAAGGAAGCCCCCAGGATTTCATTTTAGTCAGGTGATCAGAATTATTCCTCAGGTAATCCTGCATGTAATTTTCTGCATTTGGATTCACCTGGGAAGAATAAGGAAGTGATGGGTTGTATTTAAATTTGGTAAACAGGTTTTTAAACCCATACTTGGTAAGTTGACTGAGGTATTGAACTTTGTCCTCTTTAGGCGCTTTTTTAGTAGAGATAATTCCTTTAATAATAGCGTCTTCCTTTACGATATCTTCCTTTATAGTATCCTGTAATTCCTGCTGCTGGTAATTAGCAAAACTACCTGCCTGTACTCCGGAGGCGGAAGACAAAAGTATTAACAGGATGAAATATAAATTCGTCATTATGATACTGCTGTAGAAGAATTTTTATATCCTCCCATAAGCATATTTGAAATATCCAGCAAAGATACCTCATCTTGCCTGTTTGTCATAACCTGCACTCCAAAGGGAATGCTATAACTATGTGAAAATAAAGGCAATGCAATTCCTGGTATACCGGCTAAGTTTGCCATAACGGTATAAATATCAGCAAGATATGCTTCTGTTGGGTCCATATTCACCAATCCTGCCTTAAAGGCCGGGGTAGGGCTGTTTGGTGATAGCAAAGCATCATAATTACAAAACAATTCAGATACCTGTTTTACAATCATTTGCCTTACCTGCTGGGCTTTGGCATAATAGGCATCATAATATCCACTGCTTAGCACAAAGGTGCCTAACATTATCCGTCGCTTTACCTCTTTCCCAAATCCCTGGGTGCGGTTTTTTTTATAATAATCACGGAGGTCAGGCATATTTCCCGGGGCTATGGGTCCATATCTCACACCGTCATAGCGGGCGAGGTTACTGCTAGCTTCAGCGGTCGTTAAGATATAATAGGCAGGAACAATATATTCAAACAGGCTAAAGTCAATTTCGTCTACCCGATGCCCTTCTTCCCTTAATTGAGTAAAAAGATTTTCTAATGAGGTTTTAATTTCTACATCCAGTGCCGGATGAGTCAATGATTGTTTAAAACAGCAAAACCTGTATTTTTTACCGGTAGATGGCGTTACGGGAGGTGATACAGTTGGAGTATCCAGTGTGCTGTCGAAAGAATCCGGTTGCTGCATTACCTGGAGCAATAAAGCTACATCTTCCAACTCCTTTCCAAAAATTCCAACCTGGTCGAAGGAGGAGGCATAAGCAATTAACCCATACCGTGATAAAGTGCCATATCCGGGTTTTAATCCAATGATTCCGCAGAAGTCTGCGGGTTGCCTTACAGAACCTCCGGTATCGCTACCCAGACTCAGCATACAAAGATCGGCCTGTACAGCTACGGCACTTCCACCTGATGATCCTCCGGGAACCCGGCTGTGATCAGCAGCGTTAAGAACCTTGCCATAGTAAGAATTTTCGTTGCTGCTGCCCATAGCAAATTCATCACAGTTGCAGTTGCCGATTATAATGGCATCCTCATCTAGCAGGTGTTGTAATACACTTGCGGTATAAATTGAGCTAAAGCCCTGTAATATTCCAGATGCTGCAGTTACCTTATGATCTTTATAACAAATCACGTCTTTAATGGCTATAATTACCCCGTGTAGTTTTTTATTTGAAAGCCCTTTCTTTCTTTGAAGATCCAGTTCTGCAGCGCGTGACCTGGCTTCGTCTGAATATACCTCCACAAAAGCATTTAAGTGTCCGTTCTCTTCAATATTGCGGAGGTAATGATTTACTGCTTCTGTACAACTTGTTTGGCCAGAGGAAAGTTGCCGGTGATAATCAGAAATAGTAGAAAACTGGAACATCGGATGTAATTAATAAATCAGCCGAAGTATACAATGCTATCCAGGGAAAGCTTCGTTTACTTCGGCTGTTAATAATGATGTAAAATATTATTGTGGCATCTGCTGCTTCTGCGCCACATCTTTCTTTAATTCTTTTTCAGTCATACCTTCTTCAATCTCATTTTTCACATTCGTCTTTGCATCATTAAATTCGCGGATTCCCCTTCCAACGCCACGCATCAGTTCCGGTATTTTCCTGCCGCCAAACATTAATAACACGACTAAGATGATCAGGATCCACTCACTACCACCCGGCATTGAGATAAGGAAAACAGTATTTACATTGGAAAGTATCATAAAAATAATTTGAGTTGTAAAGATATACGAATTTTAGTCTTTCACGGGTTTGTA
>JBKJUT010000310.1:0-24112 GCA_046590515.1 Ferruginibacter sp. | reverse complement strand
CGGCTACATCCTTACCTACCGAGGGCCGCGAACCTTCCACCCAGCATATGTGTCAAAGCGCGGCTAAACTTTATTATTCAGGCCAGGTGGCCCCCCAGAATATATTTAATCCCTTTGCCTGGTCCGAATTCATAAATGCATGGAAACGCGGTGATTTTAAGAAAAAGTCGCTCTAAAGAAATACCATACCCTCCTTCAATCTTCAATGACTTTACAAACTTACATTTGTGTATGCGCATTTTTTTAATAGGATTTATGGGCAGCGGCAAAACCCACTGGGGTAAAATCTGGGCTGAAAAATATCGTTTTGAATTTATTGACCTTGATGCAGCCATTGAGCGCAGGGAGCAAAGAACCATCGTGGAGATATTCGAACAAAGCGGTGAAGATATCTTTCGCCTCCTTGAAACAAAAATGTTACGTGAAATGAACCGGCATGAAAATACTATCATTGCCTGTGGGGGCGGCACGCCTTGCTTTCACGACAATATGCAATGGATGAATGAAAAAGGAACTACCGTATACCTTGACGCACCGGCAGGTTACCTGTTCGGAAATATTGTAAAAGAAAAAGACCAGCGACCCCTGGTTAAAACAGTGAACGAAGCAGAATTGCTTTTTTTTACCGAGCAAAAGTTGAAATCGCGTTTACCCTTCTACCAGCGTGCTACATTTATAATGGATGCGCCGACAATTGAAGAAACAAGTTTTGAAAAAATCCTGGCAACTTTGCCACGCACCGACAATCTTTAATATGCATAAAGGGTTCATAAAAACAGCCGCTGTTTTAGGCGCATTATCAGTTATCATTGGCGCCTTTGCCACCCATGGCTTAAAAGGTACTATCAGTGAACATGCACTCTCCACATTTGAGACCGGGGTGCGGTATTTATTTTACCATGTATTTGCCCTGCTCGCAGTGGGAATGTTATTCAAAGAATTCCCGGTGAAGGCCATGCAATTAGCGGGATGGTTATTCATTACAGGCATGATCCTTTTCAGTGGTTCCCTTTTTGCCCTCGCCTTTATACAGGCGGCGGTAAAACCCGGATATGGATGGGTAGGCGCTGTCACACCCTTTGGAGGAGCAGCATTTATTGCAGGCTGGTGTGCTATGTGCGTGGCCTTTTTTACTCATAATGCTTACCGGCAGGCTAAGTGATTACACTACCTGATTTAATTATCTTTGTTTACAATGGCTACTAAAAGAAAAGAAAAAGCGTCTGACCCAGGAATTCTTAAGCAGGAGAAAGAGGAAGAAATTGAGGTGAAGCAATTACTGAAAGATGAGCGCACTCATAAAATTGCCGGCAGTGTGTGCGTGCTGTTGGCCATATTATTATTTATTGCATTTACTTCCTACCTGTTTACCTGGCAGGAAGATCAAAGTGAAGTGATGACTTTGGGAACCCGCCTGTTTTGGGGAACAGAAGTAAAAGTTGATAACCTGATGGGCACTTTTGGCGCATTCATCTCCCATTTTTTTTTGTATAAAGGTTTTGGAGTAGCATCTTATTTATTATGTACTTTATTTTTTGTTATAGGAATCAATCTCTTCTTTGGAAGAAAAGTGTTTTCTGTGAGCAGGAATATCAAGTATCTGATAATCAGCCTGCCACTTATCAGTATAGCCGCTTCCGTAATAATGAATGGTCACCTATTTCCCTGGGGTGGACAGGTAGGCGATATGAGCCGGGATTTCCTGTACACCATCATCGGTAAAACAGGTACAATCGGCGTGCTTGTGATTGCATTATTCTCTTATATTATATGGCGGTTCAATCCTGTTTTCAGGCTCCCCGCCAAAAAAGAGCAAGTGGCCCCGGTTATGGAAGGAGAAGAAGCCCGACTGTACGTAGACGAAGATTTATTAAAAGATAACAGAGCAGAGGATTCGCTGGCAGGCAACAGTATGAAACCCGGAGCCGGATTAATGAATCCGCCCGTACTGCAGGATGAGCCGGATCTTGAGCTTAAAATGGAAGAAAAGGAAGAGATACCTGAAACGCTGCAACCCGCACCTGTTGTAATTGTACCTCCCACACGGCCGGCGGATAAAGCTGTTCCTGCAGCTTCCGGTCTCGAACTGGAAATTAAGCCTATCGAAGTAAAAACTGAAGAGCCTGCAGAGAAGGTGGTGGCCATGAAACCCTATGACCCCATACTTGATCTGCGGGATTATAAATATCCTTCTATTGATCTCCTGGAAAATCATGGCAGTGAAAAAATAGTGCAGGACGCTAATGAGCTGGAAAATAATAAGAACCAGATTATCTCCACTCTTAAGAATTATGATATAAATATTCAGCGTATATCTGCCACCGTAGGACCCACTGTAACATTGTACGAGATTATACCGGCTGCGGGTGTACGCATTTCGCGTATTAAAAATCTTGAAGATGATATAGCTCTGAGCCTTGCTGCCCTGGGTATACGAATTATAGCTCCCATACCCGGCAAGGGAACCATCGGTATAGAAGTCCCTAATGCCCATAAAACTATTGTAAGCATGCGGACACTGCTGGATTCCGAAAAATTTAAAAAGAACGCCTATTCCTTACCTATAGCCATCGGTAAAAAAATCAATAATGAAAATTTCATTGTTGACCTGGCCAGTATGCCCCACCTCCTGATGGCAGGTGCAACCGGGCAGGGAAAATCGGTGGGACTGAATGCCATACTTGTTTCTTTATTATACAGTAAGCATCCTTCCCAGTTGAAGTTTGTACTGGTAGATCCTAAGAAGGTGGAGTTAAGCATATACAATACCATCGAAAAGCATTTCCTGGCCAAGTTGCCAGGCGAAGAAGATGCCATCATCACTGATACCAAAAAGGTGGTGCATACCCTGAATGCCATGTGTATTGAAATGGATAACAGGTATGACCTGCTGAAGGAAGCAGGCTGCCGTAATATCCGTGAATACAATGAAAAGTTTGTGGCCCGCCGGCTTAATCCGGAAAAAGGCCACCAGTTTCTGCCCTTTATTGTGCTTGTGGTAGATGAGTTTGCGGATCTGATCATGACTGCCGGTAAAGAAGTGGAAATGCCCATAGCCCGGCTTGCACAACTGGCACGGGCCATAGGTATCCACCTGATTATTGCTACACAAAGACCCTCCGTAAATATTATTACCGGTACCATCAAAGCTAACTTCCCGGCACGTATTGCTTTTAAAGTGAGCAGTAAAATTGACAGCCGTACCATCCTCGATACCGGGGGAGCAGAACAATTGATCGGCAAAGGCGATATGCTTATAAGTTACAATGGCGAAGTAGTCAGGTTGCAATGCGCATTCGTGGATACGCCGGAAGTGGATAAGATCGTGGACTTTATCGGGAACCAACGTGGGTATTCCCAGGCATTTCTTCTCCCAGAATATGTGGATGAAAAAGATCTGGAAAACAGGGAATTTGATGTGAATGATAAAGACCCGTTGTTTGAAGATGCTGCACGGTTGATAGTAACCAGCCAGAGCGGTAGTACTTCCCTATTGCAGCGGCGGATGAAACTTGGTTATAACAGGGCCGGCAGGTTGATGGACCAGTTGGAATCAGCAGGTATTGTAGGTCCTAACCAGGGAAGTAAAACCCGTGACGTTCTTATAAAAACGGATGCTGATTTACAGCAATACCTGAATGATATGGTATAATGCCCTTTTATTAACGGGATTAAAATATAAGAATGTCAAAATATTTGCTTGTAGGACTTGGAAATATAGGAGATGAATATGCGCATACCCGCCACAATATTGGTTTCGATGTGGTTCATGCCTTTGCCGTAAAACACGGTGGTATGTTTAAAACTGATCGTTTAGCCCAGGTAGCAGAAGTAAAGTGGAAAGGAAAACAGTTTGTATGTATCTGTCCGACAACTTACATGAACCTCAGCGGACGGGCTTTTAAATACTGGATGGATAAAGAAAAAGTTCCATTGAGTCAAACACTCACAATCGTGGATGACCTGGCATTGCCACTTGAAAAAATCCGGCTGCGTGCGGCGGGTAGTGATGCCGGTCATAACGGCCTCAAGGATATACAGAATATTTTAGGTACAGATGCCTATCCTAAATTGAGGTTTGGGATCGGTAACCAGTTCCCCAAAGGCCAGCAGGTAGATTTTGTACTCGGAAAGTGGACTGCTGCAGAATTACCATTGGTAAGTCATAAAGTCAATAAGGCTGTAGAAATAATTGAAAGTTATGCCGCCATCGGGATGGAAAGAACCATGAGCCTGGTAAATAACATCGATTATTCTGTAAATCCATAAATGTATATTTTCATTATAAAGTGTTTTTGTTTATTTTCGCCATGAACCCGGCAAACCCATTATAAAAACCTGCTTTCATCATGAAGATTATTTGTATCGGACGTAATTATGCGGAACATGCCAAAGAACTGGGCAATGAAATACCTGATGAACCGGTTATTTTTATGAAACCAAAAAGTGCATTACTCCAGGTGCATACTCCTTTCTACTATCCTGAATTTACCAATGAATTAAACTACGAATGTGAATTGGTGTTGCGGGTTTGCAAAAATGGAAAGTATGTACAGGAAAGGCATGCAGGGAATTATTATAACGGAATTACCGTGGGTATTGATTTTACTGCCCGCGATATCCAGGATATCTGCAAAGAAAAAGGTCTGCCATGGGAAAAGGCAAAAGCATTCGATAATTCGGCGGCGGTAGGAAAGTTTATAGATATTACTCCCGACCTGAAAAAGAATAACATCAACTTCAAACTCCTTAAGAATAATGAGTTGGTTCAGAAAGCCAATTCAAAAGAAATGATTTTCAGTTTCGATGCGATAGTGGCTAATATCTCCAATTATTTTTCATTAAACATTGGTGACCTTATATTCACAGGAACTCCGGCAGGGGTTGGGGAATGTGTAGTGGGAGATGAGTTGGAAGCTTTTATTGAAGACCAGAGCCTGCTGAAATTTGAAATTAAATAAGTCTTTTTTCTGATTGTTTTGCCGTTTTTACAAGGATCAGGATTTATAAAAATCCACCAGCGATCCAAAGTAGTTTTCTTCCCAACCTTCCAGGATATTGTCATAATCTACCTCAGGAATATTCGTATGACGTAATTCCGCTGAGGTGCCATGCTTATGTTCGTGTAAAATTAGTGTGACTATTGAAGCTTCTTCCTGTTCACCAAAAAACCATTGTTGAACAATCTTTTTGCCGGGAATAAACTCCAGGTTTACACCAGTAATACTGCCTTCCCATAACGAAAATTCAGTGCCGGCAGTTTCGTTCATCACGGCAGGTTCCCCTGACCATAATTGAATAGTGGCCGGATTAGTCAGCGCACGATACACATCTTCCGGTGCTGCTTCGATCAGGAAATATTTTTTAATATCTTTCATGCTCCGGTTTATTGGTAATTTAACAAACTGTATTCTTCTAACGCCCCTTACAACTGGCAGAATTAACAAATATTGAAATGGTATTGCTGTAAATTTGAATACAAATATCCAGAATAAAATTATTATCTGACTTTACTTAATTTCTTCCTCATGTTAATAAATCGACGCAATATATTTTTCCTTATTCTTTGTTTTATTTCTATGCAGGGTTTTGCCCAGTACACTTCTTATAAATTGAATGCAAAAGGCGATACCATTAATATTGTAGATAAGAAAGGAATTAAACAGGGGCGGTGGGTTACTCATGTGGATGAATTGCGTGGAGAGCCTGGCTATGAGGAAGAAGGTATGTTTAAGAACGGGGAAAAGAATGGGTATTGGCGCAGGTATTCATTAGAAGGTGACTTGCTTTCTGTTGAAAATTATCGATTAGGTGGTAAGGATGGTATTCAGCAATATTACAGCTTCCTGGGAGAACTGGTGCGTGAAGAAAGCTGGAGAGGATACAACCCTGATGCACCCTATGATACAGTAGCCGTGTATGGTACAGGCAGTAACGAAATCATTGAATATAAAATAGTAAAAGCTGTACCCTACGCAGTAAAAAATGGTACCTGGAAATATTACCAGGGTGGTATGATAATAAAAACCGAGGAGTGGGAAAGAAACAACCTGGTAGTAAAAGCTGCAGATCCGAATCTGGCAATAAAACCTAAACCCAAGAAGGTTGAAAAAACAGCGGAAATGCTTGAATGGGAAAGTAAAAACAAAGGCAAAAAGAAGGTATTACGTGATGGCGCTACTGGAATGTAATACGCTTCTTTGCTCAGATTATTTAATCACCATCAGGGGACTGGTGGTTTTTTTTCCGCTGGACTTTACTCTTATTTGAATCAGATACATACCCTGGCTTAGCCCTTCAGTTTTTATTCCCTGGGAACTATTGACTGTCTGTTGCCGTACCACCTGGCCGCCCTGGTCGAGCAGTATGAGGTCTGTAGGTTCTGCAATATCTTCAATAAATATCTGATCACCTGCAGATACCGGGTTTGGATAGACGCGGTAGGCAAGGTGATTTTCAGCACCTTTTACAAGCCGTGTTTCTGAATAAGTATATTTATCATCAGCATCAACCATTTTAAGCCGGTAAAGAATATTATTATTACCAGGTGCATAGTCGGTTAAAGTATAGGAAGCCCCATTTGAATTGTTCCGGGCTTTGATTTTTTGAACATCAACATATCCTGACCTGGAATTTTGTTGCAGAATAAATTCTTTTGCATTTATTTCCTCTGCAGTTTCCCATTTAATCAAAACATCCTGGCCGGCACGCTGCGCAGAAAATGCAGCGAGGGTTACCGGTAATGGTGAATAGGTGATAACCTGGGCATCCGTATAGCATTGCGAGCCTCCTCCACTGGAATTACACCCACCTGTTCCCGGAATAATTACAGCCCTTGGGTCATTCCCGGTTACAGGAAAACTTAAAGTGGCTACCCCGGAATTAAAAGTGGCCAGGCAAGTGGTAGAAACCAGGTTAGCTGGTAAAACAGGCCCCTCAAATATGGTAATGGTTAAGTGCTTGGTTCCTGTGCCATTATAATTAATGGTAAGGTTATACATACCTGCTCCTCCATTGGAAATTACTGTTCCGTTTGTAATATTTGGGCAACTTTGAGTATAAGCTGCCGAAATACTGCATAAGAAGAGACATAAAATGAGAATGTTTTTCATTGCCGTTTCAGAATAACTTTTAGGTTATTTCATCTAAAACGAACATATAATTAATTTTAGTATTACAAATTAAACTACAGCCGATACGAAAAACTTCTATTATAGATTAATAATTGATTATCAATGTTTTATAAATATAACAAAACAAAAAAAATGGAGATATTTTTTATATCTCCATTTTAGTCGAACACTTTTAACCTATTTTATCTCCTTTTGCATAGGGTTGCCATTACCTCCCGAAGCACCCCTGGCATTTCCTGCACGGGCTTTATACAGTTTAAACTGGCTTGGCGTTTCAAAAGCCGGCCAGGTATTATTCCTTTCGTTGATATCCGCAGTTTCCCTGAAGGGATCAAGCCGGATAGATTTTACCGTTTTATTCTTGGCAAAAACTTTTGTGACCTTGTTTTCATTCTTGCGCCACACCTGCACGGGGATCCGGTCAATTTCTTTACTGCCATCTGTATAAGTCCATTCAATAATTATAGGCATTACCAAACCACCATTATTACTAAAGCTTAATTCATATAAATTGGTATTTCCTGCGATCTGCACTTTCTGTTGCGCAGTCAATGTATCATTATTGACAGGTATCATTATCTGGAAAGGGGTAGAATCGATCTTAACCAATCCACGATCGTATCTCCAGTAAAAATCCTGAAGAGACGGATCTGCATCTGTAGCAAAAATAATTTTGCGGTCTTCCCTGTTCCTGATTTTGGAGATGTCATCAAAACTGTTGAGGATTGGCTTAGCAACCGGTTGTGTCAAATTGTTCGATGAACTGCGTGTGGGTGCACTTTCCGTGGACAGGTTAGCCCATTTCACAGTGTCAAGAGAAATGTCGCACGCATCCGTACCATAGAACCATCCGCGCCAGAACCAATCGAGGTCTTCACCGCTGGCATCTTCCATAGTACGAAACAGGTCAGCCGGTGTTGGGTGCTTAAATGCCCAGCGACGTGCATATTCTTTAAAAGCATAATCAAACAATTCTCTACCCATAAGGGTTTCACGCAAAATGTTCAGTCCGGTTGCAGGCTTGCTGTAGGCATTAGGACCAAACTGGATGATATTCTCACTGTTTGTCATAATAGGCTCTAACTGGTCTTTAGGCATTTTCATGTAGTCTACAATCTTATATGCAGGCCCTTTACTAACCGGGAATTTGTTGTCGAATAATTCTTCCGTCAGGTATTCTACGAAAGAATTCAACCCTTCATCCATCCAGGTCCACTGCCGCTCATCGCTGTTTATTATCATCGGGAAGAAGTTGTGGCCCACTTCATGAATGATCACGCCCAGCATTCCGTTCTTGGTAGCCTCACTGTATGTTCCGTCTTTTTCTGTCCGGCCATAATTAAAGCATATCATCGGGTATTCCATACCATTGGCGGCTTCCAGGCTTTGGGCTACCGGGTAAGGGTAGGGTATAGTAAATTGAGAATAACTTTTTATTGTATGCGCTACTACTTTTGTACTGTACTTGCGGTAGAGGTTATAAGCCTCCTTACCATAGGCACTCATACACATTACTTTCTTACCTTCTACATAGGTTGGCATGGCGTCCCAGATAAACTTGCGGCTGCTGCCCCAGGCAAAATCACGCACCATGTCTGCCTTAAATATCCACGTTTTCTTTTTGGTTGATTTTTGTTTTTCTTTTGCGATTGCTTCATTCAGGTTAACGATCTCCACTACATCCTTTGCACTTTGGGCGGCCTGCCAGCGGGTAAGTTCTACAGGAGAAAGCACCTGCTGGTAATTTTGTCCTTCGCCGGTTGACATAACCACATGATCTGCCGGAACGGTCATCGCTACTTTATAATTGCCAAAAACAAGTGCAAATTCACCTGAACCTGCAAACTGGTGATTCTGCCATCCCTGGAAATCGCTATACACACACAGGCGCGGAAACCATTGAGTCATTGTGAACAGGTCATTACCGTCCTCAGGGAAATATTCATATCCCCCCCGGCCCCCGGCCACCATACGGTTCATGATATTATAATTCCAATCTACTTTAAAAATAAACTGCTGGCCGGGTTTTAATGCGGTTGGCAATTCTATCCGCATCATTGTCTTATTGATGGTGTATTTTAATGGCACCCCTGCTCCCGTGGTCACTTTCGTAATATTATCACCACCTTCACGGTCGCGTATACCAGCCAATCGTGATAGCTCCGCTTCTGTAATACTTGAAGGCATAGCGGAACCGGATTGATATCCCGAATTATTTTTAGAACTATGCTGGTTTTCATCTAACTGTAACCATAGGTACGTCAGCACATCGGGAGAGTTATTATAATAGGTTACTGTTTCTTTCCCGATCAACCGGCGGTTAGGTTCATCCAGTTCGCAGGTGATGTCATAATCACAGCGTTGTTGCCAGTATTTAGGCCCCGGTGCGCCACTGGCAGTACGGTATTCATTGGGTGTTGGTAAAATGGTGCCTAGTTGCTCAAAGCGGTTTCCATGATTGCTTCCCGGATTATTTTTAATGTCCTGGGCATAGAGAGTATGTACCATCAGGAGAATGAATGTGACTGTGATGCTTTTTTTCATCGTGAAGTTTTAATTTATATGCTTGATAAAAGTATTAAAATTATAGTTATAATCAGTATTAACGTGGCCATCGCTCCGCAGCCATGAATACCGAAATCAACAGTGCCGCAGTTGAACCCGTTAAAATCCACCACCTGGAAGGTACCTTCAACCTGGCTGTAACCAGGTAGGAAATAAACAATACGACCAGCACCACTATTAGTTGGCCAGCTTCAAGTCCTGCATTAAATTCAAGTAAGGACCATCCCAGTTGCTGGTTACCAGTCAGCATGAACCTGATGCTGTTTGCAAAACCCATCCCATGTATAAATCCAAAACATAAAGCAAGAATGTATTGCCATATCAAACGTGAATGGCTCGGCCGCCGCGCAATATTAATAATACAGGTAATTGCAATAGTAAGAGGGATAAAAAACTCTGTCCATTTCGTCGGGAACCTGGCGATATCGAGCACACTTAAAGCGAGGGTTATGGAATGTCCAATGGTAAAAGCAGTCACAAGTACCAGTAATTTTTTCCATTCTGTAAAAGTGCAGGCGACGGTGAGTGCGAAAATAAAAAGTAAATGATCTAACGCCTTCCAGCTTATGATATGATCCCAGCCAAAACCAAAAAAAAATGTAAAATCACTCATGCAGGGTTATGGCTAATAGGTTTCACTTACTTTTACCTCGTAAAGTTGTGTGATCTCTCTTTATAAATCTAATTTATTACCTTAATGGCTCTAATATTATTTAAATGGTTTTGGCTGACCTTGTTTTCCGGTCCATCGGTTGTTTCGCACCCGGTTTTTGTAAGTGTTACCGAAATTGAACATAACCAGAAAGAAAAAACACTGGAAATCAGTTGCAAAATATTTACAGATGATTTTGAAAAAACGCTTCGCAAAACAACCAGAACAAAAGTAGACCTGCTCAACCCTGCTGTAAAAAGTAACATGAATTCCCTGGTGAGCGCTTATATAAAGCAACATCTTCATCTGCAGGTAGATGGTAAAGCAGTTGAAATTAATTTTTTAGGATACGAACAGAAAGAAGAAGGTATAATAAGTTTTTTCCAGGCAGATAATATCGCGTCTGTACATAACCTGACCATTTCCAATGATATACTTTATGAATACAGCGACCAGCAAATGGGCCTGCTGCAGGTAACGGTAAATGGTACTCGAAAAAATGCCAGGCTGGGAAATCCTGAAAAGAAGACTGTCTTTTCTTTTTAATCAATATTTTCGAGGCGGTCCGATTTCAGATCATCTGAAATACTCACCAGTATTTTATCTATCCGCTGGCCATCCATGTCAATAATTTCGAAATCAAAACCCCGCCATTCGAACTTTTCACCGGTGGCAGGTATATGCTCCAGTTCATGCAGGGCAAAGCCTGCCAGGGTGTCAAAATCCTGCTCCTCATCTTTCATCCAGTCACCTTTCTGAAAATAACTCAGGAAATCATAAAAGTGAATCTGTGCATCCACCAGGAAGGTGCCGTCTTCTCTTTCTACAATTTCATATTCTTCCTGCCCGGTCTGCGCTACATCTCCCACAATGGCTTCCAGGATGTCATTCAGGGTGATCATGCCTTCTAACGTACCATATTCATTCACGATGAAAGATGTATGGATCTTGCACGCTTTAAATTTTTCCAATAACTGGTATGCTTTATTGTTTTCCGGAACAAACAGTGCGGGTTTGGTAAGGCTTTCAATGATAGTGCCGGGTGAAGCCTTCAGCAGATCTTTTACATATACCAGTCCCTTGATGTTGTCAATATTGTCCTGGCACACAGGAAAGGTGGAAAAAATGATCTCATCAAATTTGTTGATCACATCCTGCACGGTATCTTTTACGTCTACCCATACTATATCTGTGCGGTGTGTCATCAGGGAAGTAATGCTCCGGTCTCCCAGGTGAAACACCCTTTCTATTATTTCTTTTTCATCTTCTTCAATGTTCCCGTGTTCACTACCCTCACTGATCATGGCTTTGATCTCTTCTTCCGTGACTGCACTATCGCTATGGGTTTTGATATTAAAAATTTTAAATACCAGGTTGGAGATAAACGACAGGAAGGCCACAAATGGATATGCCAGTTTGGAAAGAAAGTTCATGGGCGCCGCCACGATGCGGGAAATCTTTTCCGCCCTTAACAATGCTATTCTTTTAGGAATCAGTTCTCCGATTATTATAGAAAGAAAGGTAACGAGTATTACTACTACCGTGGTTGATATCGTTTTCGAGTAAGGAGCTGAGAAACTTATGTTGGCAAAAAAAGGCTCGAGTTTCTGACTGAACTTTTCGCCTGAATATAAACCTGTCAAAATAGAGATAAGGGTAATACCGATCTGGGCAGTTGAAAGAAATTTTTCCGGGCTTTCGGCAAGTTTCAGCGCCATGGCTGCCTTCACGTCTCCTTTATTTTTTAAAGCTTCAAGCCTTCCTTTCCGCACGCTCACGAGGGCCATTTCAGTCATTACAAATAAAGCGTTGATAAGTATAAGTAATAGTAAAATAAAAATTTCTGTCATATGTATTACGCTAATCCGTAGTTTTTGTTAAATGATCTTGCGGGCAAATATCCTAAAATAATGCCAATCAGGGCACCGCATATTACATCCAGCGGAAAATGTACGCCCACATATACCTGTGCATAGGCTACCATGAAGGCCCAGACATAAAAAAAAAGTGCTGTTTTACCCAGGTGTGATTTTAAAGTATAATGCAGGTAAGTGGCAAGTGCAAAGTGATTTACTGCATGGGAGGAAGTAAAACTGGAGCTTTGTGGCCGGTAGTTTAACAGGAAGTGTAAAGTTGGTTGCAGGGAGGGGTCATTACAGGGACGTAGCCGCCAAATATTTTCCTTAATTATATCGCTGCTGATAAAGTTGGAAAGCACAACTGTTCCACCGGCGCAGGCTGCCCAAAGCCAGGCATTCTTTGAAAAATTCGCCAAGGCATAAATTAAAAGGAAGACATATAAAGGAACCCAAAACTGGGCACTGCGTAACAATGGCATGATTGCATCCAGCAAAGTATTATGCCACTTCCCGTTTAACAGGTAAAACAAGTGCCTGTCCAGTTGGATCAATTGATTCATGACTGTAATTTGTTTATACCCAACTCTTATTTATATTCTTTTTAATTGAGCTAATTTAGCCATACTTTAATTAAGATACATGGCACCATTGAATATGCCCAAGATACTAAGATGGATACTTGGGATATTGTTTTTTTTTCTGTTATTCATGTTCCTGTACAGGATATTGTTCTTTTACAGTTACCGGGTTCCGGGCCGACCTGTTCCCGGCTCGGCTTTTTTGCTGGGTTTTCGTTTCGATATGCGGGTGGTATCATCCCTGGGTTTATTTGTTTTACTTCTAAGTTACATTCCATTTCTCAACCCCATAAGACGTAGTTCGGCGCTTACTTTCTGGCGTTTTACTCTGGGCTTCGTGTTCCTCCTTTTCCTGGTATTCTATGGTGCAGATTATTATCATTACGACTATTTACAGCAAAGGCTAAACGCATCAGCGCTGGGGTTCCTGGAAGATGCTGGTATCTCTTTCCGGATGATCTGGCAAACATACCCGGTCTTTAAAATACTATTTGCAATCCTGGTTGGTATGCTGCTTTTTCTGTGGTACTTCAAAAAAATATCAAAGCGTTTATCACTTTCCGTTAACCGGAGCCGGGGCAGAAAAATTGGCTGGCATGCCGGAGCGATCCTGCTGTTTTCCCTGCTTGTTTTTGGCCAGGCAGGTCAATATCCTTTACGCTGGAGTGATGCCTTCCGTTTTGCGGATGACTTTAAAGCCAACGTGGCGCTGAACCCTTTCCAGAGCTTCCTCAGCACGTTGCAATTCAGGCATACAGGTGTAAATATGCCGGCAGTTAAAGCAGCATACCCGGTGATGCACCAATACCTTGAACTACCGGTTACGGATAGCATTTTAAATTTCCGCCACCGGGTGGAGTTTGGTGGTGATGGCAACAAGCCTAATGTGGTGATTGTTATCTGTGAAAGTTTCAGCGCTTATAAAAGTTCTATGTTTGGCAACAAACTTGATCCTACTCCCTATTTCAATAACCTTTGCAATAAGGGTGCATTTTTTGAAAGGTGTTTTGTACCTGCATTTGGAACCGCTCGTGGTGTCTGGGCAGTACTTACCGGTATCCCGGATGTGGAATCGCCTAAAACAGCCAGCCGGAACCCGCTGGCTGTGGACCAGCATACCATTTTGAATGATTTCAAAGAATATAATAAAATGTATTTCCTGGGGGGCAGCACCACGTGGGCGAATATACGCGGGGTGCTAACCAACAATATAGATAACCTGCAGATTTTTGAAGAAGACCAGTTCAAGGCAAATAAAGTAGATGTGTGGGGTATTAGTGATAAGAACCTGTTCCTCGAAGCCAACAAGGTGTTCAGGGAGCAGCAACAGCCATTCATCAGCATTATCCAGACCGCCGATAACCATCGCCCTTATACTATTCCTGTTGAAGATCTGCCCGAATTTAAAAAAGTAAGTTACCCCGCAGACACCCTTCGTAAATACGGGTTTGCCGGTAACGATGAGTTAAATGCATTCCGTTATACAGATTTCAGTTTCCGTAAGTTTTTTGAAGCCGCACAAAAAGAAAAATATTTTTCCAACACCATTTTTGTTTTTGTAGGCGATCATGGCCTGCGTGGCGATGCCGGAGACATGTTCCCAAGCAGTTTTACCAGGCAGGGAATATTATCTCAACATGTTCCATTGCTGTTTTATTCCCCTGCCTTATTACCACCGGCACGTATCAGGGAAGTTAGTTCCCAACTTGATATTCTGCCTTCGGTGGCGGTACTGGCACGGCAGTCGTATACCAACAGTACACTTGGCATAAACCTGTTTGACAGCAGCCGCCAACAGCCACGCTATGCCTTTATTGCAGACCCTGATCTTAATACTATTGGTGTAGTGGGCGATAAATATTATTACAGGCAAAACCAAAAAACGCTGAAAGAAGAATTTGTTCCGGTTACCAATAACGAGCCCGTAGCCACGAACCTGGTTACTGACAGCCTGCGGAATTATATGCGCCTGTTGACAGTTTCCTGGTACCAAACCAGTAAGTATCTGCTGTTACATAACAAAAAGACCCCCGGCCAGTAGGCCTTAAACGTTATCTTTGGGAGCTCGGATCTAAAGGATTATACATTATGTTGATAAAATGGCGTGTGCCAAAAACCATCCAATGGCTGGTAAAAGTTTTTCTTATTTACCTGGTTATTTTTACTGCCTTCAGGATAGCAACTGTATTTTATTTTCTCCCTTCAAACCTGGGTATAAGAGACCTGTTGCCTTCTTTCTGGCTGGGACTTAAATATGATCTTCGCTGGATAGCCTTTATTCTTTTGCCTATCGCGGTTTTTTCGGTGCACCCACGGCTCTCTCCTTTTTATAGTGAAGGAATGAAAAAATTCTGGACCGCCTACCTGGGAATTGTTACGTTACTTGTTTTATTTTTCTACGGTGCAGACTTTGGCCAGTTCGCCTATATTAATGCCAGGTTGAATGCAGATGCCCTCATTTTTGCGGAAGATCCAAAGGAAAGCCTGCAGATGGTCTGGCAAAGTTACCCCGTGATTTGGATACTTATCGGCTTATTCGGTGCAGTGCTCATGATGACCTGGATGTTCCGCCGCATCCATGTGGGAATAGAAGGGAAAAATATGAATGTGCATAAATTCGAATACCGGCGTCGCTGGCACCTGGCTGCCCTGCTTTTATTAGGCTGGTTTATGTATGGATTTTTTACTCAAAAGCCTTTAGATTTTTACCGTGCATTTAATTTAAATGATGAATTTAAAAGTAACCTGGCGCTTAACCCACTGCAGAATTTCTTTACTACTCTCGGCTTTCGCGACCCCGATTATCATACACGCGCAAGTGTACATTACAAACAAATGGCTTCTTTCCTTAAACTCGAGCCGCGTAACAGCAGTAATCCCTATGCCCGTCAACATTTTCCAGGCAGCCGTGCCCTTGAAAGCCAGCCTAATATTGTATTGGTGATCTGTGAAAGTTTCAGCATGTATAAAAGCAGCATGAGTGGCAACCCGCTTAACAGCACTCCATACTTTAACCAGATGGCGCATGAAGGAATTTTTTTTGAACGTTGTTTTTCCCCGACGTTTGGTACTGCCCGTGGCGTTTTTGCAATTCTTACCGGTACGCCAGATGTGCAGTTAAGTAAATTTGCTACACGTAATGAAGCTTCTGTTCGCCAGCGTACTATCATCAATGATTTTGAAGGATATCAGAAAATGTATTTCATAGGCGGCAGAAGCCAGTTTAATAATTTTAACGGCTTAGTCAGAAACATTAAAGACGTTAAGATTTTTGAAGAGGGGAGTTATACCTCCCCAAAATTAAATGTATGGGGAATCAGTGATAAAAATCTTTTCCTGGAAGCAAACAAGGTTATGAGCCGGCAGCGTGAACCTTTCTTCACCATCATCCAGACTGCAGATAATCACCGGCCATTCAACATACCGGAAGAAGATGTAGATTTTAAACCGCCTGTCTTCCCTGATGAACTGCTTCGTAAAAATGGTTTTGAATCACAGAAGGAATTCAACGCCTTTGCCTATACCGATTACACGTTTAAGACGTTTATAGAAGCTGCCAGGAAAGAAGCTTATTTCAGTAATACCATTTTTGTATTCGTAGGCGATCATGGGGTGGAAGGCGATGCCTCTGCCATTTATCCCAAAGCCTGGGTGGAACAGCGGCTTAGCGAAGAACACATTCCCTTATTATTTTACGCACCATCACTTTTAATGCCTCAATGGAGAAAAGAGACCGTTTCCCAGGTTGATGTGCTGCCGACTATTGCCGGAATGTTACAACAGCATTATACAAACACTACTATGGGCCGTGACCTGCTAAACCCGGCCAAAGAGGAGAATGCCGCCTTCATAATTTATCATGCACCCGGCTGGATAGGTGTAGCGACTGACGATTATTTTTACCGCAAAAATTTACGGATCAAAAAAGAAGAGTTGGTGTCGTTGAAAAATAATAATCTCACGATCGGCGTGGAAGAGCAGGCAGAGGTTAGAAAACGGCTGTCTCAGTTAACATCAGCCATTTATGAAACATCAAGGTGGATGTTACTTAATAACAAAGAATTGCAATCTCACTGATTATTTTACAGGCCGTTGCAATGGAGTCTGCCTGGTTTTTTCTGCTACCATAATCAAGCGGGGTGATTTCTTAATGTGGTAACCTGAAAAATTATAATCGCCGAATACTTCTTTTATCTGTAACCCCTGGTAAGCGAACATCTCTGTAAAATGCCCCAGGGAAAATTTAGCTACTTTTTCCGTAAAGACAACTGGCTCCAGTAACTGCTCATCTTCTATCATTATCTTCTTGTAAAAATAATCTTCATCATACCATTTGGTAATGATAAAATTGATTCCATCAATTTCCTTCTCGGATTGGTGTACCATGTGGTCTTCCGCATAATGCACATTCAGATAGTCCATCACAAAGGTGCCACGAAGTTTCAGAGACTGGGCAATGGTGCGGATAGCGTCATCATTTTCCCGCTGGGTATTGAAATATCCAAAACTGGTAAAAAAATTAAAGGCGTAATTGAAATAGTTGATCCAGCAGGGCAACCGCATATCATGCTGGAAGAAGTGCAGGTTATCTTTTTCAAACTTTAACGCCTCGGCTATGCTGTCTTCACTGAGATCAATCCCGGTAACATCGAAACCCCTGTTCGCCAGTTGCAGGGAATGCCTTCCTTTACCGCAAGCCACATCAAGCATGAAGCTACCAGCATCCGGTTTCAGGTAATCGATTAACTTATCAATGAAAATTGCAGCTTCTTTTTCGTCCCGGTTGAAATATAAATGATGGTAATAGGGAGAATTAAACCAATTTTTAAACCATGGTAACATCCGGCAAAGTTAGTAGTAGAATCCCAATAGTCAACAGCATAGCTGAATTCTTGAGCCATGACTATTAAAACGGTACTTTGGCAGAGTGCAGACCCCTATACATTCGGTTTCAAACTGCCTGTTGTTTGTTATATTTGCACTCCTTAATCAGGTGACAATGGCATTGATAAAAAGTATATCCGGGATACGGGGAACAATAGGTGGAGTTACTAATGATAACCTGACCCCGCTCGACGTGGTAAAGTTTGCTTCAGCATACGGCACGTGGATTAACCAGGCAGGTGGTGGCCGCAAAAAAATTGTGGTTGGCCGCGATGGCCGTATCAGTGGCAGCCTGGTTAAAGACCTGGTAAACGCCTCCCTCTGTTCATTGGGGATAGACGTAATAGATCTTGACCTGAGTACTACGCCTACAGTAGAAATGGGTGTTTCTTTATTAAAGGCTGATGGCGGAATTATAATTACAGCCAGTCATAATCCCAAAGAGTGGAACGCTTTGAAATTACTGAACAGTGCCGGCGAATTTATAAGCAGTGATGAAGGAAATACTATCCTTGAGATAGCCCGAACTGAAGCTTTTGTGTTTGCAGAAGTAGAAAACCTGGGTTCAGTTATTCATAACCAGGAGATTCTTGACCAG
The DNA here is from genome assembly GCA_046590515.1 of Ferruginibacter sp. Lineage (GTDB taxonomy): Bacteria > Bacteroidota > Bacteroidia > Chitinophagales > Chitinophagaceae > Ferruginibacter. The sequence goes on along the minus strand of JBKJUT010000310.1, from coordinate 5,843 downwards.
CATATTGAAGCCATAACCCGGCATAAATGGGTAGATAAGAAGGCTATTGCTGCCGCAGGTTTTAAAATTGTAGCAGATGTAGTTAATAGCACAGGGGCAATTGCCGTACCTGCCCTGTTAAAGGCCCTCGGGGTAAAGCAGGTAACTTTACTGAATGAAGAGTTGACAGGAAAATTTGCGCATAACCCCGAACCGTTACCTGAAAACCTGGTGGGTTTAAGCCAGGAAGTAAAAAGCCAGAAAGCCTCTTTGGGAATTGCCGTGGATCCTGATGTAGACCGCCTTGCATTTGTTTGTGAGGATGGAAGTATGTTTGGCGAAGAATATACCCTGGTGGCAGTAGCAGATTATGTATTGGGAAAACAAAAAGGAAATACTGTAAGTAATCTTTCTTCTACCCGGGCCCTGAAAGACATTACGCTTAAGCATGGGGGAGAATATTTTGCAAGTGCGGTAGGTGAAGTGAATGTAGTAAATAAAATGAAGGAAGTAAACGCGGTAATCGGCGGTGAAGGAAATGGTGGAATCATCGTGCCTGACCTGCATTATGGCCGGGATGCGCTGGTGGGTATTGCTTTATTCCTGACTCACCTGGCTCACACCGGAAAAAGTATAAAGCAGTTGCGTAATACCTATCCAGACTATTTTATCAGCAAAAATAAACTGGTACTGGAAAACGGGATTGACGTAAATGACCTTTTTAATAAAATAAAAGGCAAGTATAAAAACCATCCTGTAAATACAGAAGACGGTTTAAAGATAGAGTTCGATAATGATTGGGTGCATTTACGCACCAGCAATACGGAACCTATCATCCGGATCTATTCGGAGAGCAGTTTCGAAACCACGGCTGACAATATTGCTATGCGGTTGATGAAAGATATCCGTGAATCTATGTAAGCCCGGGTGGTTTAGCCATTTTAATACACTAACAAAGATTGCCTGCACAGGCAGTCGACCCTGATATCATGAACCGTATTTATTTCGACAATGCTGCCACCACTGCCCTTGATGAGGAAGTACTGGCGGCTATGATGCCTTTCCTGACTGAAAAATTTGGTAATCCTTCTTCCATATATTCTTATGGCAGGGAAACCCGGATGGCAATTGAAACTGCGCGTAAATCGGTCGGAAAATTATTGAATGCCCATCCTGCCGAACTTTTTTTTACCAGTTGCGGAACAGAAAGTAATAATACCGCAATCTGTTCATCTGTACGTGACCTGGGTTGCAAACACATCATTACTTCCCGTATTGAACACCATGCGGTATCTCATACGATTGAATACCTTGATAACATGGACCAGGTTACAGTGAGTTATGTAAAGCTGTTGCCTAATGGTCATATAGATATCGATGACCTGGAAAAACTGCTGGCAACATCTGAAGAAAAAACCCTGGTGTCGCTGATGCATGCCAATAACGAAATCGGTAACATCCTGGACATACATGCAGTGGGTAACCTGTGCAAATTGTACAATGCCATTTTTCATTGCGATACGGTGCAGACTGTAGGGCATTTCCCTTTCGATCTCCGCAATACACCCGTACATTTCATAGCGGCTTCGGCGCATAAGTTTCACGGTCCCAAAGGCGCAGGTCTTTTGTATATCAATGAGAATGTGCGGATAAAACCCCTGTTACACGGAGGCTCGCAGGAAAGGAATATGCGTGCCGGCACAGAAAACATATATGGAATCGTAGGTTTTGCCAAGGCGCTCGAACTGGCACTGGATAATGTTGAAACAGACAGTGCGTATATCGGCACCTTAAAATATTATATGCATGAGCAGTTAAAAGCGCATATTCCAGGGGTTAGTTTTAATGGTGATGTACTTGGAAACAGTTTGTACACTGTACTCAGTGCCGGTTTCCCTAAAACAGAACGCTCGGAAATGATCCTCTTTAACCTTGACATTAATAACATTTGTGCCAGTGGGGGGAGTGCCTGTACTTCAGGTGCAGAACAAGGCAGCCACGTAATCAGGGCCATTAATAACAACCCCAACCAGGTTACTGTACGTTTTAGTTTTTCAAAACATAATACGAAACTGGAAGTAGATACCGTGATTGAACAACTGAAAAATTCAGCGTAAGGTCCTGCCTAAAAATTGTATCCTAACTTTTCCACCAGTTCTTTTGGCAACTGCGGTAATTTCCGGCGATCGATCAGGAAACTGTTTAATTGGGCAAGTTCCTTAAAAATATAATGTTTCTCCATGGCACCTTGCAGGTATCCGGCACCGGTACTGCCGCCTGTGCCCACCCGTGAACCAATCATTCTTCTGACCATATTAATGTGGCGGGAACGCCAATTGCCTAATTGGTTATCAATTTCTATCAGGCTTTCTAATAACTGGAAGGGTTGCTCCAGCATAGGATAACCATGGTATAACATAATGAATAAGGCCGAACGGCAGGCAGCGGGTGATAAAGCACGCTTGGTATTATTTGTATCTCCAAATAATATGTCGTTAAAATATGAGGCATTATTTTTTTCGCCTTCGAAAAGCCCGGCAGTATAAATCGCCTCGTATTCACGCCAGAAAGGATGTATATCTCCTGGCTGGGAGGAATAACTTTGCCAGTATTTACCGGCATCAAAAAAAGGCATACGCTCCAGCCACTTGTTTACCAGTTCAATGACAGAGGGACCTGTTTCCGCTTCTTTAATAACCGCAATTTCGGCTTCTTTTAATTGCGAGGTATAATAATTTAAACCATGACGATGTTCAAATTGCAGTCCCAGTTTAGCTTCTAACACTTTAAATTGCACACTTTGAAACCCGGAGGCCGGGCGTAACATATCACGGAAATCCAGGAAATCCATCGAAGTCATGGTTTCTAAAATATCAATCTGCTGAACCAGTAATTTCTGAATAGTAGCCACCCTTTGCATCCGGTGAACAATAGTTTGCAGGTCGCCTGAATTATCATTTAAGGAAGGCTTACTCATAATATCCAGAACAGATTGCACTTCGTATAACACCTGCTTGAACCAGAGTTCATAGGTTTGATGAATTATGATAAAAAGCATTTCATCATGCGCCTCCTTCTGCCCATCAAAACTTTCAGGCTGCTGGGCCTCAAGTATTTTATTTAATTGTAAATATTCGCTGTAATAAACCGGCTTTTGTTCCATTTGGTACTGTCTTATTTTATCGGATCAGGATAGCTGTTCCTTTTTGTTTTACCTGTTGGTTAGTATCAGTATTTGTATAAGTCAAGACCCAGACGTATGTGCCGGGGTCTGCAGCCTGCCCTTTATAATTCCCATCCCATTTGTTCATCCAGTCCCTTGTATGAAAAATCCGTTGCCCGAAACGGTTGTACACACTGAAGTCCAGGTCACGCGCTTTGTAAGCATTTAAGGGATAAAGATTATCGTTCAGGCCATCACCGTTTGGCGTAAAGGCGGAAGGTACGGCTATATAACAATTGTTTACAACCAGTAAATTTAACCGGGCGGTGTCCTTACACCCGATATTGTTCGTAGCTACCAGTGTAACAATGGTAGTGTAGGTAGAAGTTTGCGGCAGGTACGACTGAGGTGGTGGTGCCTGCAGGTTACTGGTAATGTTATTGCCGAAATTCCATTGCCAGCCTGTAATATTGCCTTCACTTTTATCTTTGAAAAAAGCCTGGTCGCGCGGGCAGACAAAATTACTTGCTTCAAAAGCTGCTTTCATATAATTGTCAAGGAAGATTTTCATAGTGGCAGTATCCCGGCAAACCCCGTTGCTGACAATAAGGGTGGTTTGCTTCTGTCCAAAGGTGCTGTAAATCTCCTGGGGGTTCTGGAAATTACTATACTGCGTGTTATCAAACGACCATAACCAACTGTTTACTCCATTCCGGCCATCGTGCGCATACCGGATTGTATCTTTTTTACAACCTAACAGGATAGCGTAAGTGAAATCTGCATTCACAGTGTCCACCACGCTGAAACTGATAAAAGACCCGGCAGGAGTGGGTTGCCCACATTCATCAATAATGGTATTTCCATCAGAGCCGATGTTAAGACGAACCTGGAAATTTCCTGCCACCTGCATAGGAGCTGATAGTTGTATGGTAATTTTATTACTTAAACCCGAGGTGCCGCAATTACCGTTGGCTCCAATAACGGTAACAGGATAACTGCCGGTTACAGTAAAGTCAGAACCATTGGCTGCAATGGAACTGCATCTTATAGGTTTTTTAAATACCAGTTGCAGGCTGCTTGGTGCACATCCTACTTTGGTTAAACTGTCCATGGGTGTGGGAAAAATAGGAAACACCACCACTGTCAAACTTTCACCAACAGGAATCGTCCGGTCACAATTATCTTTTAAGGTGTTACCATCAACCCCGTTCTTAATAGTAATATTATAATTGCCTGGAGGCAATGGATTGTTTAATGTAAGAATTATTGAATCAGTGTCGAAGCCGGCATTACAGCCTACGCCCTGGGCTGCAATGATATTGGTAAGGGGAGTATTAATGGTGAAATCAGAACCATCTGCAGCCAGGCTGGCGCATTTTACTTTTTTGTTGATCTTCAGATACATCACGGTTCCATCGCAGGCAGCACGTGCATTTGCCAGGTGAGGTTCAGTAGGATCTGTAATCACTGCCGTGCCTCCACCAAAGGAAAGGTTGTAGCCGCTTTCATTGTCCGTAAAATGGCTGACCAGTAACAGGTAATCATGCCCTTGTATAAGGTTTGGACTACGTGCGAAGCGGGGTGCGTTAACTGTAGGGTCCGATGCGCATTGTATAGGCGGGGGAACTCCTGTGGCCGAAGCACCCGTTGGGCCGTAAGAACCTGACCAGTTGCCGGTAACTATAATATTCTGGTTGGTATAAACTGATGCCGGTGCAAGCCCTGTTACATCATACAATTGCCAATCATAATCTTCATTGGCACCAATTGGAGTAATGGTAAAACTTAATGTACCACTCTGGTAACAGGTAAATTTATACCAGAATGGATTTTTATTCTGGTAATCAGCTGTGCCATTACAGCCCGGTACAAATAAACTGTTGGAAGTACAAATTGGTACACCTGGCTGGTTGAAGGTAGTGGTGCCGCAAACAGGAAATGCTGTCTCAGGGTTTTGCCCCAGGGTTGTACAAGCCTGTCCCAGGACGAAATTGCCTAAGGAAATGAAAATCAATATTATAATAATGAGTATTCTCTTCATAAGCCCGGGCTTAAAGATATTCAGAATCCCGCTTCCCGCCTACTTTTTGTTAAGTTTGGAATACTTTTAACGAGTTTGATATCATGCGGATGAAGTAAAAACGAAGTGCCGCTTACTTTATTTTCTGCTTGATCTCCTGTAGCTTTAATAAAGCTTCAACCGGGGTAAGACGGTTAATATCTACTGCCTCCAGTAAAGAACGGATTTCTTCAAATGTGACGGAATGGGCATCGAAAATACTGAGTTGCATTTTTGAGGTTTGTATATCTTTTATTTTTTGAGAAAGAGGAAGAACTGCGGAGTCGGCGGAATTTTTCTCTTCGAGCTGCACCAGTATCTCGTTGGCCCGGTCAATTAAAGAAGGGGGCATTCCCGCCATGCGCGCCACATGAATACCAAAACTATGTGTGCTGCCTCCCGGAGCCAGTTTGCGCAGGAAGATGATCCTGTTACTTGACTCTTTATTGGTGACATGAAAATTTCTGATGCGGGGAAATTTGTTTTCCAGTTCGTTTAGTTCGTGGTAATGCGTGGCAAAAAGTGTCTTGGGGGCAAAGGGTGATTGATGAAGATGCTCGGCAATACTCCAGGCAATGGAGATACCATCGTAGGTAGAAGTGCCTCGTCCGATTTCATCCAGAATAATCAGGCTGCGGGCCG
>JBKJUT010000320.1:0-3632 GCA_046590515.1 Ferruginibacter sp. | reverse complement strand
CTTGGACTGGATGTGTGGGAACATGCCTATTATCTCAAATATCAAAACAAAAGAGCCGACTATATTGACAATTGGTGGAACGTAGTGAATTGGTCATTTGTACAACAACGGTTTACCGCATTCAGTTAACCTGCATTTCTCTATCAATAACCAAAATCCTGCTTTCTTTCTTTTTGAGGCAGGGCTTTTGATATCTACCCTCTACTTTCAAAATTGGTATATTCGTGCCCTCATTATATAACTAATAAATTATAAATACAAGCATATGCAGGTTTGGAAAGATTACCAGGAAAAAAACAAAGACCGGTTTTTAAATGAACTGCTTGAGTTACTCAGGATTCCCAGTGTAAGTGCAAAGAGCGAGCACAAAGATGATATGATAAAGTGTGCTGAGTCAGTGAAGCAAAGATTACTCGAAGCAGGTGCAGACAAAGTAGAAATTTACCCGACAGAAGGCCATCCTATTGTGTATGGCGAAAAAATTATTGATCCTTCCAGGCCTACAGTACTGGTGTATGGCCATTATGATGTACAACCAGCCGAGCCGCTGGATCTTTGGAAAAGTCCACCTTTCGATCCGCAGATTGTAGATGGGAAAATTTTCGCGCGTGGGAGTTGCGATGACAAAGGCCAGTTTTATATGCATGTAAAGTGCCTGGAGATACTTGTTAAGACCAAAACCCTGGAAAATAATATTAAGTTCTGTATTGAAGGGGAAGAAGAAGTAGGCTCACCCAACCTGGGCAAGTTCGTTGCCTCTCATAAAGAATTGCTGAAAGCCGATTGCGTGCTCATCAGCGACAGCGCTATGATAAGCCTGGAAACTCCAACTATTGATATCGGGGTGAGAGGATTAAGTTATATAGAAGTGGAATTAACGGGACCTAACCGCGACCTGCATAGCGGCGTCTATGGCGGAGCGGTAGCAAATCCTATTACTATCCTGGCTCAAATGATTGCATCCCTGCATGATGAGCACAACCATATAACCATACCCGGGTTTTATGATGATGTGGCCATCTCTACACCTGAAGAACGTGCCTTGATGGCAAAAGCGCCGTTTGATGAAGCGGAATATAAGGCAGACCTGGGCGTTAAAGAATTGTGGGGTGAAAAAGGATATACTACAAATGAAAGAACCGGTATCCGTCCGACATTGGAATTAAATGGAATTTGGGGTGGTTATACCGGTGAAGGTGCAAAAACAGTTTTGCCATCGAAGGCTTTTGCTAAAATATCTGCCCGCCTCGTTCCGAATCAGCAATCTGATAAAATGACGACACTACTGATCGATCATTTGAAGAAGATCACCCCGCCCAATGTGACCCTGAAAGCTTCATTGCACCATGGTGGAGAACCATATATGACTCCTATTGACAGCGTAGCATATAAGGCTGCGGCAAAGGCCATGGAAACTACATTTGGCAAGACTCCAATACCTGTGAGGGGTGGCGGAAGTATTCCAATCTGTGCACTGTTTGAAAAGGAGTTAGGCATTAAAATCGTGTTTATGGGGTTTGGACTAGATAGTGATAACCTGCATAGTCCAAATGAGAAATTTAACCTGGACAATTTTTATAAGGGAATTGAGACCATCCCTTATTTTCATAAATATTTCACAGAAATGAAATAACTGACGGGAATAACTGGATATAATGGTAAAAACCTTAAAAATGGTGCAATAAGCGCATTTTAGTTCCAAATTCATTTCTAAATCTAACCGGATTTAATTATTTTTGCACCCCGCTTTAAAAGTCGAGGTAGCTCAGCTGGTTAGAGCATCGGATTCATAACCCGAAGGTCGGCAGTTCAAGTCTGCTCCTCGATACAAAGCCTAAGTCCTGATAAAAAAGGATTTAGGCTTTTTTATTTTTCCGGATAAAATGACTTCCTGGCGATACCGTTACTTATTTCCTGCTGTGCAAAAAGACTTTCAACATTTATCTAATCGCTGATCCTGTATTTCTAATTAAAAGTCCGCCGGTTTCCCGGAGGATTTTGCAAGATTTGTGGCGTGATTATTTCTTTTCTATCCAGATCACATTGTAAAATTTTAAATTTCCAACATGAAAAGAGACGGCAATTGTACAAGCCTTTGGCAGGAAACCCAAATGACTTCATACACCGGTATGCCGGGAAAAAAAATTTATGATGTGGTAATTATTGGCGGAGGTATAACCGGTATGACTACGGCGCTGCTATTGCAGGAAGCCGGTAAAAATTGTCTTTTAATAGAATCATCAAACCTGGGCTTTGGTACAACTGGCGGTACTACCGCCCACCTGAACACCTTTTTCGACACTCCGTTTTACCAGGTTAAAAAAGATTTCGGGGAAAAAAATGCAAACTTATTTGCCGAAGCTGGAAAAGATGCTATCGACTGTATAAAAAATAATGTAAAACGTTTTAGCATTCCTTGTCACCTGGAGGACTGCACCGGTTACTTATTTTCAACTGAAGAAAACCAAAACAAAGAGCTGGAAGATATTGTAGAGGGCACAAAAAATGTAGGGCTACCGATGGAATTTATAAATGACAACCCCTTTCCTATCCCATATATTAAGATAGCCTCTATTCCTGACCAGGCACAATTTAATCCGGCGGAGTACATCCAGGGACTAGCAAAAGCCTATACCTCACTGGGAGGAGAAATTATAGAAGACTGCCGCGCCCTGGATATTTCAAGTGAAGATTTACTCACCATAAAAACCTCTAAAGGAGATATAGTTTCAAAGGATGCCGTTTATGCTACGCACATCCCTCCGGGAGTAAACGTATTACATTTCCGGAATGCGCCATACCGCAGTTATGCCATAGCATTTACAGTGAAGAATGGCAATTATCCTGCGGCTCTTGGTTATGACATGTGCGAACCCTATCATTATTACCGTACCCAGACTGCCAATAATAAAACCTATATAATTGCCGGAGGTGAAGACCATAAGACAGGTCACCAGGAAAATACTGAAATGTGTTTCCGTAATCTCGAAAGCTATGTGCGCAAATATTTTGAAGTGGAAGAAGTTTATTACCGTTGGTCTTCGCAATATTTTGTGCCCACTGACGGACTGCCTTACATTGGTACATTGCCTGGCGCCGGAGATCATATTTACTGCGCCACGGGATTTAATGGAAACGGGATGATCTTTGGTACCTTATCCGGCATGATCATCAAAGACCTGATTACTACAGGTGAAAATAAATACAAAGAACTGGTTAATCCTGCGAGGGTAAAACCGGTAGCAGGTTTTGTAAATTTTGTAAAGGAAGCTGCTGATGTGGTAAGCCATTTTATTGGTGATAAGATTTCTATTGAAAAAATTACTAGTGTGGCTGACCTGGCTGCCGGTGAGGCTAAAGTTGTAAAACTGGAAGGGCATACTATTGCCATTTATAAAGATGAGGATCATGTAATCCATACCGTTAATTCAGCCTGTACCCATATCAAATGTACAGTTGGCTGGAACAATGCTGAAAAATCATGGGATTGCCCCTGCCATGGTTCAAGGTTTTCTTTCGAGGGCACTATGCTGACAGGGCCGGCCCGGAAAGATCTTGAACAGATAAAAATCTAGGTCAGACCCTGGGCTTCCAGGGAATATCAGCAATCCCCTTCAATAGGCCGATATACC
>JBKJUT010000234.1:0-3133 GCA_046590515.1 Ferruginibacter sp. | reverse complement strand
ATTATTTTTAATGGGGAAGAGAAAGACCCTGAAATTACCCGCAAAGAAATATGCCAGACCGTCACTAAAATTATTGGTGCGATAGCCAGGCCAGACAAAATGCAGTTTGTAAATGGTTTACCCAAAACACGCAGCGGTAAAATCATGCGCAGGATATTAAGGAAAATAGCTGAAGGAGAAATGAGTAACCTGGGTGATACTTCTACCCTGCTTGACCCGGTAGTAGTAGATGAAATAAGGATCGGGAAATTGTAAGCAGTCCTAAACAAATTGTATGAAACACCCCGGTAATCTGGCAATCAAAGATTTTACATATGAACTGCCTGCAGAAAAGATCGCCTTAAAACCATTACCGGAAAGGGATGCATCAAGGTTATTGATATACCGGGATGGAAATATATGCGAAGACATATACCGGAACATTCACACACATTTACATAATGAAAGCCTGCTGGTTTTTAATAATTCCCGGGTTATAAATGCCCGGTTAAGGTTTACAAAAAGTACAGGTACGCCTATTGAAATTTTCTGCCTGGAACCCCATGAGGCTATAAATGATTATGCCACGGTTCTCGCAAAAAAAGCATCGGTAACATGGAAATGCCTTGTGGGTGGAGTGGCTAAATGGAAAGAGGAATCACTCTTCAAGAAATGGGAGACAATAGAAAGTGAAGTTGTGCTGGAGGCAATCCTGGTTGAAAGACTGGTTGATGCCTGCCTGGTCAAATTTTCCTGGGAACCTGCACGCCTGAGTTTTGCAGAGATACTGGAAATGTCGGGCGATATACCATTGCCACCATATATTAAAAGAAAACCGGACCCTGAAGACCTCGAACGATACCAGACCATTTATAATCAGTATGAAGGATCAGTAGCTGCGCCTACAGCAGGACTGCATTTTACGCAGCAGATATTCAAAAATCTTGAAGAAAAAAAAATTCATTCCACTTTTGTAACGCTGCATGTAGGTGCCGGCACTTTTAAACCGGTTAAAGCAGTAAGTATGCAATCGCACGAGATGCATGCAGAATGGATAGATATTTCCATCAATACATTACGCCAATTGGCTGCACATACAAACCAACTGGTGGCTGTAGGAACTACTTCATTACGCACCCTGGAAACATTATATTGGTTAGGGATAAAATTAAAATCCTGGCCCGGCACCTCCGTTCCGCGGCTGGCCCAATGGGATGCGTATGATTTGCAGGATGACGCTGAAACTGTTCCTGCCAAAGAGGCACTCAAAATATTAATTACCTGGATGGAATCAAACCGTTTAGATCAATTGTTTACTCAAACCCAGTTACTGATAGCTCCAGGCTACCGATTCAGGGTTGTCAATGCACTGGTGACCAACTTTCATCAACCTCAATCCACTTTATTATTATTGGTTGCGGCTGCCATTGGGGAAGACTGGAGAAAAATTTACAAATACGCTTTGGAGAATGATTTTCGTTTCTTAAGTTACGGGGATGGCAACCTGTTATTTATAGATCAGGGCTGAATAGTAACAGAAGTGCCAACAGGGATATAACTGAAAAGATCTTTCATTTCTGTATATTTTACCGATACGCAACCATCTGTCCAGTTGTAAAAATTATCTACTGTCCATTCCTCCTGTGGCCTGGTGGCATGAATCGCAATCCCGTTTCCGATCTTTGCATTTTTTGGTACTATTCCTGAAGCTTTACGCTGGTTGAATAGTTGCACACTGGTTGGATTAGGATAATCGAGCAATAACTCAGGCCCCCATTTAGGATGAATCTTTTTAATTATAATCTTAAAAGTACCGTTGGGTGTTTTCCTGTCTCCTTCTTTCATCTTATCTCCCATATCCTTACTCCCAAACACAATTGGGTAAGTCGCATACCATCCTTCGTCATCAAATACTTTTAATTCATAATCACTTTTATCTACCACAATATAATAAGGACTTTCAGCAGATATAGTATTGGCTGCTTTAAGAGAGTTGTCAAATGGGGAAAAAGATGAACCTAAATCAGTTACAACAGGCTTGGGGTGGGCAGGAACAAAGGAGACTAACAGCACGATGCCCATCAATGCAAGGCAGGTAAGTATCCGGAACAATTTCATGAATGGTAGTTTTTCAGGTGATTTTAAAGCCCGCCGTCTGATTTCAGTTCACCTGAACTAAATAATATTTAACCAGGTTTGCTGGTTTCAAAAATACTGTAAACCCCGCTTTTTTTGACGGTCCTCCATCTATTTAATTGTTAAAAAAATATTTACAACCGGCTGAATCTAAAACCGAAAGTGTAAGGCCTGATATCCAGATCACGGCTGTACATTGACTGCGGGCTGTAGCTGCCATATAATTTAACCCGGCCCAGGTCAACTTCTGCCTGGTAGGAAAATTTAAACGTCTCCAGGTCGTATTCACCTTTATTGATACGTTTCCCCACCGCACTTTTTTGCTTATTTCTCTGTGAGTACAGGTAACCGGCACTTACTCCGAAACTTACGCCAAGTGAATTGCGGTCATTGGAAGGAGTAGTAGAAAAACTCAGCATCAGCGGCACCGTAAGGTAATCTGCCGCCAATTTATTTTTCGAAAAAGAAACAGAATCCTGACGGTAAATAAATGGCATATTTGTTTGCTGCCCAGTGGTGCTGTATGGCAGCGGACCGCCTTCCTTATAGGTTATGCCTGACCGGTACCGATAATTATTCAGTTCCAGGTACACTCCATACTTCAAGCTGACATTGTGTTTTACCAGGTTCATCTCCTGCATAAAAAACCAGATATTAATATTAATACTCTTCAGCGTTTTTATTTTAAAATCATGGGAACTGATTGCAGGTACTGCAGGGTTTGGGTTATTCACCAGGTATGTACCGTTATTGGAATAATTTGATTTATCAGAATAATTTGAGAAGCCAAAATCAAATACACCCCAATTGGTTGTAAAGCGGCTTTTTTTCTTACCCTCAGAATTACCTAACATCACATTGACCTCTACCTGAGAGGAGTCAGTGTTTGTACCGGTTTTCTTTTTACCGGCTTTCTTTATTATGAGAATATTTCCTATTCGCATAGTATCCGGTTTGTTTTTTTTTGACAAAGTATCTTCCTGGGCACTGGCTGCCAGCGTTTGCAGGGCGAGTACTA
>JBKJUT010000168.1:0-21350 GCA_046590515.1 Ferruginibacter sp. | reverse complement strand
GGCCAGGATAAAATTTCTTATTCAGACCCATCCGGTCAGAAGTACTCTATATAAATATCTGGATTATAAACATACCAGGTAATTCATCCCGGCCACTGGTTATATTCTTAAACATTGAGTGCCGGAATTCACTCTGTGGTATAGGTCAATAGTTCCAGCAATAGGTCAACATATGATGTTGCATAACCCTCAAAACAAATAGATTACGTACATTGCAGGGGTATATTGGCCAGAAATTTGCCACGTGGCAATTCAGCCAGGCCTTATCAACCAGGATAAAAATATGAGTAAACAACAAAAGACTTCAAAAAAATCTTCACAGTCACAAATTTTAAAGGGTAAACTTGATATCAGCCGCAGTGGGATGGGGTTTGTAATGGTAGAAGGCCTGGAAAAAGATATCATTATCAAACCAAATGATTTTGGCAGGGCATTTCATGGGGATACCGTGCGAGTGCAGGTGTCATCCGATTCGGGCAGGGGCAGGCGAACGGAAGGTAAGGTTATAGATGTGGCAGAAAGAAAGCAAACTGAATTTATCGGCAATGTAGAGATTAACAAGAACGTGGTTTTTTTCGTAGCCGGAGGTGATAAACCGGTTCCGGATTTTTATATACCCATGGAGAAACTGAACGGGGCAAATCATGGCGACAGGGTGGTGGCAAGGTTTACACGCTGGGATAAATCTGATAAGAAACCACAAGGCGAGATAGTATCTGTATTGAAGGCCGAGGATGAAGGTGATATGGCTATGAAGGAAATTATCATTGAAGCCGGGTTCTCAATTGGTTTTGACCCGCTGGTATTAAAAGAAGCTGAAAAACTGCAGGGGAAAATCAGCCGCGAAGAACTTAAGAAAAGAAAGGATTGCCGCGACATACTCACGTTTACCATTGACCCGGCGGATGCCAAGGATTTTGATGATGCTTTATCTATCAGGAACCTGGATAATGGAAACTACGAGATCGGGGTTCACATTGCTGATGTCAGTCATTTTGTTACACCAGATAGTATTCTTGATAAAACAGGATACGACCGTGCTACCAGTGTGTACCTTCCAGACAGGGTAAACCCGATGCTGCCGGAAAAAATATCAAATGAACTTTGTTCACTAAGGCCCAATGAAGATAAATATACATTCTCGGTGATCTTCCAGATCAATAACCGGGCAGAAATAAAACATAAATGGATCGGCCGCACAATCATACATAGTAAACGCCGTTTCAGCTACGAGGAAGTGCAGGAAATTATTGAAAACAGGGAAGGCGAACTTCATAAACCAATCCTGTTGCTGAATGACCTGGCACAACAGTTCAGGGCAGAAAGATTTAAGAATGGTGCCATCAATTTTTCATCCACGGAAGTAAAGTTTCAGTTGGATGAAACGGGAAAACCCATCGGCATCATGATCAAAGAAAGCAAAGATGCACATAAGTTAATTGAGGAATTCATGCTCCTGGCTAACCGCACGGTGGCAGAATATGTATCAAAGATAAAAATCAACAAGGAACCAATTCCTTTTCCATACAGGATACACGCAACCCCTGATGATGAAAAACTGAAACCTTTTGTAGCCTTTGCCAAAAAATTCGGTTATACTTTCGACATGAATGATGAACTGGCTGTGGCAGCTTCCTTTAACAGGTTGTTGAAAGAAGTGCAGGGAAAACCCGAGCAGCATGTGCTGGAGCAATTGGGAATCCGCACCATGGCAAAAGCCATATATACTACTCAAAATATCGGGCATTATGGCCTGGGTTTCGAAAACTATTGTCACTTTACTTCTCCCATCCGCCGTTACCCTGATATACTTGCACACCGCGTATTGCAGGAATGCCTGGATAAGAATGTGAAAGTAGATAAGAACATGGAGCAAAAATGCAAGCACTGCAGCGATCGTGAACGTGCTGCCATGGAAGCAGAACGGGCTTCCAATAAATACAAGCAGGTAGAGTTTATGCAGCAATATGTAGGTGAAGATTTTGATGGGGTGATAAGTGGTGTGGCATCATTTGGTTTCTGGGTTGAAACGGTGGAGCATAAATGCGAAGGTTTAATAAGTGTGAGAGACCTGGCAGAGTATGATGATTTCCGCCACGACGAAGAAAACTATGCACTGGTAGGAATGCGTACACATAAGGCCTTCCGCATGGGGGATAAAGTAAGAATAAAAGTGGTAGCTGCCAACCTGATAAAAAGGCAACTTGACTACCATTGGGTGGCTGATGCTGGTATGGAAAGTAATTCAAAAGGCAGCATCGTTTCAAAAAACAAGCCTGCAGTAAAAAGTAAGGCTGGTAGCAGGAAAAAAGGTTAGCCACTATCCTTATTTGAAGTAGAATATTTATACATGCAAAATTTTTCAACACTTTCTTCTTTATTTGAAGCACAATTTGATACCCGGCATTTCCCGGCAGTACCAGGCAATTTATATGATGCCGCACAATACATTCTCGGCATAGGTGGTAAGAGGGTGCGGCCTGTATGCGTGCTCATGGCTAATGAATTGTTCAGCGACATTCATGCAGATGCATACCATACAGCCAATGCCGTAGAATTATTCCACAACTTCAGCCTTATCCACGATGATATAATGGATAAAGCTCCCTTGCGAAGGGGAAATAAAACTGTTCACACAAAGTTTGGCGACAGTACTGCCTTACTTGCGGGTGATGTAAAGCTGTTGACGGCTTATGATCATATAAACAAAATCCGCTCCCAGCACCTGCACCAGATCATTTCTATATTTAATGATACGGCTAAAAATGTATGTGAAGGGCAGCAACTGGATATGGATTTCGAAAATCTGGCAAACGTTTCTTTTGATGAATACCTTGAAATGATTACCCTGAAAACCTCTGTCCTACTGGCTGCCAGTTTGCAAATGGGAGCAATCATAGGAGGAGCAGGATTGGGTAATCAACAACACTTATACGAATTTGGGAAGAACCTAGGCATTGCCTTCCAGGTGCAGGATGATTACCTGGATGCTTTTGGCGATCCGGAAAAATTCGGGAAACAGGTAGGAGGTGATATATTGGCCGATAAGAAAACTTTTTTAATGATACATTCCCTGGAGGTAGCCAGCCGGCCGGCGCGTGAAGAATTATTACGTATAACTTCTCCGGGAATTGATACCAAAGAAAAAATTGCCGGGGTGCTTCAGGTATTCCGTGATTGTAAGGCGGACGAATGGGCGGCTTCATTAAAGGAAACTTATTACCAAAAGGCATTACATCATCTTGAAGAGATCGCAGTTTTATCATCCCGTAAAAAGGAACTGGAAAGCCTGGCCGGTTACCTGCTGCAAAGAGAAAACTAATATGTATGTTATTTACCATCCAGGTAACTTTGAATTATATTTATCCAAATCAAACCAGCACTCATGAGTAATTCTTTATTCAGGCGGAAAAACATTTCCAGTATCATGGCCGAGAGTGGTAATGACGCCGGCGGCAATCATTTAAAGCGTGTACTGACGGTACGGGATCTTACTTTTTTTGGTATTGCTGCCATCCTTGGAGCAGGAAGTTTCAGTAGCCTGGGTTATGCCGTATTTCATGGTGGTCCAGGGGTTGTAACCTTATTCGTGATAACTGCTGTAGCCTGTGGTTTTACAGCCCTATGTTATTCAGAATTCGCCAGCAGGATACCGGTGGCGGGTAGTGCCTATACGTATGCTTATGCGAGTTTTGGTGAATTGCTGGCCTGGATTATTGGTTGGGCACTGATAATGGAATATTCTATCGGGAATATTTATGTAGCCTTTAGCTGGAGTGATTATTTCACTTCGTTCATGGATAAATTAGGGCAAAGCCTGCACATGAACCTGCATATCCCGGAATATTTCAGTACCAGTTATATGGAAGCCAAACATGCCGTAGAAGGAGGCAGTGTGAATAAAAACGAATTGGCTGCCTGGAACAATGCCCCCGTAATTGGTGGTTTGAGAATGATCCTCGACATTCCGGCCCTGGTAATCAATTTGCTGATCACTTACCTGGTTTACCGTGGTATAAAAGAAAGCCGCAACCTGAGTAATATTATGGTAATGCTGAAACTGGGAGTCGTTATCCTTATTATCCTGGTAGGAGGATATTATATATTTAATAATGGCCTGACGGCTAACTGGCTTCCGGAAAATGATGAAGGAGTAAAAGCGTTTATGCCTAATGGTTTTAGTGGGGTAATGCTTGCAGTAAGCAGTGTCTTTTTTGCCTACATTGGTTTTGATGCGGTAAGTGTATTGGCAGAAGAAAGCAAAAACCCACAACGCGATCTTCCCCGCGGAATGTTATTATCATTGGTTATATGTACCGTGATTTATATTTTACTTGCCCTGGTACTTACAGGCGCAGTTAATTACCGGAACTTCAATGGGGTAGGTGATCCACTTTCGTTTATTTTCGAAAGCCAGAACCTGAACGTAGGCTGGATGCAATTCCTCGTATCTATAGTGGCTGTGGTGGCCATGACAAGTGTATTGCTGGTTTTTCAAATGGGACAGCCACGGGTGTGGATGAGTATGAGCCGTGATGGCCTGATGCCACCTGCCTTTCAAAAAATTCACCCTAAGTACAAAACACCTTCATTTGCAACAATTATAACCGGCCTGGTGGTTGGAGTGCCTATTTTATTCACGGATAAAACATTTGTACTGGATTTTACAAGTATCGCTACACTTTTCGCATTTGTGCTTGTGTGCGGAGGAGTGCTTTTAATTCCACGCAAGGAAAAAGTGGAAGGAAAATTTCACCTTCCATATATTAACGGGCAATACATTTTTCCACTGATTGTAGCAGGTTCTGTGTTAACAGCCTATCTTCTATCCCCAACCTATTTTGCTGATATGTTCAATTTTGATTTCAGTGCCAATGAAGATTATTCCAGTCAGAAAATTACTTATATGGATGCAGCCCTCCCTAACATTTCGCTGATTACCTTCTGGATAACTGCTATTGTGCTGGCCATTTTTGCCTTTATAAAAAAGTGGTCACTCATCCCCCTCATGGGAGTGTTTACCTGTTTATATCTTTTAACCGGGATGTCTAAAAGTAACTGGGCCTGGTTCCTCGCCTGGCTGTTGCTTGGTATCATATTTTACTTTGTTTATGGCTATCGTAAAAGCAAATTAGCCAATACAGAAACTATATAATATATATAACAAGGAGTGCGTGAACTATGAAATATACAATTGGCGATAAAATCATTGTGCTTCATTCGGATGAAGAAGGTACCGTGATAGATATCATTAATGATAAAATGGTAATGATAGAAGTTCGGGGTGTAAAGTTCCCGGCATATATGGACCAGATTGATTTTCCATATTTCAAAATGTTCTCCCAAAAAAAAGAGCCACCGCCTAAGAAAAAGATCTACGTAGAACAGATTAAAAAGGAGAAATCAACGGTACACCGAAAGGTCAAAGATGGAGTATTCTTATCTTTCATGCCTGTCTTCGATAAAGATGTATTTGAAGATGATGTGGTGGAGAAACTGAAAGTAGTGCTGGTGAATCAAAATGAGGAGGGATATGATTTTGATTACAGCCTGTTCTTCGCTGGTGAAAATAATTTCCAGTTAAAAGGCACCATCCAGGGCTTATCTGATTTTTACCTGCATGATGTCAGTTTTGAGGATATGAATGATAACCCCCGTTTCGAATTTGAATTTTCCCTCGTTAATCCCCACAAGAAAAAAGCGCTGTCTTATGAGGCGGTTTTGAAACTAAAGGCCAAACAATTATTTAAAAAAATTGAAGAATTACAGGAAAAAAATGAACCCTCTTTTTTGTATGAGCTGTTTGAATCATACCCGGACAAGGTGGAGGAAGAAAAAGTAGACCTCGGCCGCCTGGGTAATGCAGGATTCCGGGTATACGAGGCTTCCAAAGTTAAAGAACATCTGCCACCTCCCCGTTCTGTAGTTGACCTGCATATTGAAAAGCTTACTGACAACTGGCAGCAACTTTCCAGTTATGAAATATTCAGCAAGCAACTGGATACTTTTGAAAAATTTTATGAACTGGCTGTGTTACATAAGCAGCGTACGATGATAATAATTCATGGTGTAGGAGAGGGCAAGTTGCGAAATGATATACACGAGATTCTCCGTTTGAAGGAAGAAGTAAAATCTTTTATAAACCAATATCATCCATTGTACGGGTTTGGCGCCACAGAAATATTTTTCAAATAAACTATACCCTTAGTTAATTAATTTACCTGCAAGCTTCCTGACCCTGTCTTTAAAAAAGGGATTAGAAAACAGCCGGTTTCTTATTTTCGCTTTTATGGCTTGGTAGGCAGACCCATAACCGGTTATTACCTTGCGTTGAAAACGTTTAAGGTCATCATTACGGTTAATTTCAATCCTGGGTAAACAAAATGGATCTGTACCGGCTTTATATAATCCGGAGTGCACTGTAGCAGCGGAAACAAATCCTAGTGCCCGTGCAGTGTCGATTGCCTCGGCATTGTACCTTCCGAAAGGATAAGCATAATGGTTAACCGGAGTATTATTCTGATCTAATATTCTGCGGCTGTTTTCCATTTCCTGATGGAGTTCAAACCGGCTCAACATAGAATGATCCGCATGACTTTCACTATGTGCCTGGACAGACCAGCCGGCACTCGACAAAGTTTTAATTTCTTCCCAGGTTAAAGGCCTTTCATTTTTGGGTAATGATTCCGGCACTATACCCGGGTAATCTTCGTACTGTGCTCCAATAGAGCCGGTACAGGTATACAAGGTCGCTTTAAATCCAAATTCCTTCAATATGGGCAGTGCGATTTCCCTGGTTGAGCAATAGCCGTCATCAAAAGTAACCAGGCAGAACTTACCATAACCCGTAGCTGCACCCTTAAATAATTCATCAATGGTAAGCGTATGATATCCTTCCTCGTGGAGCCACCACATCTGCTCTCTGAATGCTTTAACGGTTACATGTATTGGATGACTTTCGCAGTCTGCATCCTCAACTATTGCATGGTACATCAATATAGGTAAAGGTTTAGCTTCCATCTTTAGACCTTGTGGTTATCCAGCCGTTACTTCCTTTGCCGACGAATGATAAGAATGATATTTTCACTACTCCTGTTACTAATTTAATGAAAAAGGGTAAAGCCAGGTAATCCTGTAACCGTGCTTTGGCCAGGTATAATCCCAGGAGACCATATAATAATAATCCGGATAATAAAATTAACCAGACTTCATGGGCAAACAGGGATGCAGGTGGATATATAAATGTGGTGGCTGTAAAAAATAAAGTCAGGCATAGCAAGAGGGACCGTGGCACCTGCATCAGGGAGCAGAAGAAATCAAATTGCATCAGGTTAAAATTCATAATACTTCCTGATAGAGAACTCCAGCCATGTTTTTTGATCATGTCTATATGGCTGCCTACCCAACGTGTCCTTTGCCGTTGAAAAGAACGGGGAGTAGTTACAGCTTCGTAACCAAGGCTGGCTGAGGCACAGTAGTCCACGCAAATTTTTTCCTTACATAAATATGCTTTCCACTCCTTATCCTCGGCGAGATGCTTGCCGGAAATATTCATAAGAGTAACAAACAGTTTTTTATTCAATACTACACCTGAACCATTAATAAAAACAGAAGCACCTAACCATTTACGTGGTGCGCAATATATATGATTACGCAACGCCTCTGCGGCTGCATCAAGAATAGTAACGGTAGAGGCATACCGGTTTTTCACATAACGGTACGTTTGCATAGCCATCACGGTGGGGTTATTGACCAGTTGCTGATTTACCTGACTTAAGTAATCCGGGTGAGCCACACAATCGGCGTCAATGATACACACCATTCCATCTTCAAAAGAAGAGCTAAAGTTGAAATTCACGAGGCCATACCTTAGGGCATCCTGTTTATTGGAAGGTAAACCGGTTGTTTTTTCGAGACAACACATTTTGAATTGCCGGGAAATCCGGGCAGTAGCATCTGCGCAACCATCGGCTATCACTAAAACCTGGAACTTGTCTGCCGGGTATTCCTGCGCAGCCAGGCTACGCAATAGGGTTGGAAGCACCTGCTCTTCATTGTGCGCAGGTACAATAATGGTAAAATAATGCAATGGCACAGCAGGTGGTACGGGTTTGTGACTGAATAATCGCTGTATTTTTTTAAAAGCTGTGATATATAAAACAGCAGGTAAAAATACATACAGGCACATCAGGAGAAGCGCTACCTGTGGTAAATACACGAAAATCCACCATTTAAATTGCAAAATGGAATAGAATAAGATCAGGCCAGTGAGGAAAATTAAAAGAACAGCTAAAATGAAACCTGCTGTCTTTTTTGGAGTTAGCATATTATGTTTTAGGTATGCAAGTTAATCATAATTTGATATTATCCGGGTGGTTTATCCTTTGCTATTTAAGTGGACGTCTTTTAATCATTCCTCCCTTCATATCCTTAACACTGCTCATAACCACGAATGCGTTTGGGTCAATTTTGGCCACCTCCATTTTTAATTTTCCGATCTCAAGCCTGGTAATAATGGTATAAATTATTTTCATATCATACAACCTTTCGCCGCTTTTGCCATGTCCCCTTTCCCCCTTATAAATAGTTACCCCGCGGCCCAGTTTTTCAATAATAGCCAGTCTTATCCTGTCTGACTTAGGGGAGATAATAGTAACAGCAGTGTATTCTTCAATTCCTTCTATAATGTAATCAACAGTTTTGGAAGCTGCGAGGTAAGTAAGCATAGCATAGAGGGCAGTTTCCATTGAAACCAGGTAAGCCGCCAGGGAAAAAATAATAATATTTATAATAAGGATTACGTCGCCAATAGTGAGTCCTGATTTTTTACTGAGCGCAATAGCCAGGATTTCTGTACCATCAATCACCGCTCCACCCCTGACCGCCATACCAATACCGGCGCCAAGGAAAAACCCCCCGAAAACTGCAACCAACAATTTATCATTAGTAATGTCAGGATAAGGAATTATGGCCACACATAAAGCCAATGCGGTAATTGCTGCGGCTGTCTTGATTGCAAACTGGCGGTCAATAACCTGTGTGCCGAACAGGATAAAAGGGATATTGATGATTACCAGCAGCAAAGAGAAATTATAGCCTGTAAGTTCAGCCAATAGCAAGGAAATACCAGTGGCACCGCCATCAAGGAAACCATTTGGCAGTAAGAAACCTTTCAATCCAAAAGCTGCAGAAAGCACACCGATACCAACCATGAAAATATCCGCCAGCATTTTCTTCAGTTCCACCTTATTCTCTAACAGTAACCTGGCATTCGAATACTTAGACAGCTTTGCATCCTGGGCAGCAGTATAAAATAAAAAAGGAAGCAGGCTAAGTCTCTTTCTCTTCATTTTTTTAAGATAATCAAAAATTGCCTATCCATTGCTTTTAAAGTCAAATTATAAAAAAAGGCCGGTGATGACCGACCATTTTTTAAAAAATATATTTATTTCATTAATCTTCTTCCTCTTCCTGGGAAGCTTCATAATTTATATCGTTTTCAGCAATACTTGTCAGGAGTATATCAGTATCCTTTTCTTCTTCTAATGTTTCATTTAAAATATCTGCAATCTCATTCAGCCCCAGAGTTACTGCAAGCTGTGCAAGTCCTCCATAAGTGGCAATCTCGTAATGTTCAGCTTTTTGTGCCGCCAGTATCAGACCTACGTCGCGGGTAGCGGTTCCTGCTTCGGTGTCTTCTATAATGCTTTCACCTTCTTTTGTGATTCCTTCCATAGCTTCACATTTTTTTGCCTGGGCTTTTTTACCCAGTAATTCAAAAACCTGCTCCAGCCTGGTTACATGAGTTTTGGTCTGTTCAGTATGATCGAGAAATGCATTTGATAATTCCTCTGATGTAGCCGCCTTACTCATCTTCGGCAAAGTTTTCACGAGATGTTTTTCTGCCCAATACACATCTTTGATCTCATCAGTAAAAAATTCCAGCAACATATTATCTGATGAAGGTGCTGAACTGCTTTGGGATTGTTTTTTAGGAGCTGATTTTGATGCTCCTTTTTTTGACGCGGTACTTGCCATGATCTATTTTTTTATAGTGATGATTTAAATTAATACCTGGATAATTTACCCAGGACAGGTGAATCTTATATATAAAACATCATGCCATTAGGAAGGCTGCATATTTAATTCAAATTTTACAATTTATGGAAGCGCATCTGTGTATTTATTAAGTAAGAATTCTACCCGTATATATTTTCTTGGGAAAATTAATTCCCAAAGTGAAAATTCCATCAAGGCTATCAGGATAACGGCAAACAGCCTTACTATTTTTAATTTTGTACTTTTGAGCATCTACCAGCCGGTCATCGTCTCTCGCAGGAGGGAAGGAAAGTCCGGACAGCAAAGGGCAACACACCGGTTAACAGCCGGCTATTGCATTCAGATGCAATAAGAGATAGTGCCACAGAAAATAACTGTCCTGCCATTGGCAGGATGAGGGTGAAAACGTGAGGTAAGAGCTCACGATCCCGTTTAGTAATAGGCGGAATGGGTAAACCTTGTGTGCTGTAATGCCATGTATACCGGTGTTAAGGGTGGCCCGCCCGATTCCTGCAAAGGAATGGCCGGAGGGTAGGCAGCAAGATTTCTGCAGTAATGCAGGAGCCAGATAAATGATGACCGTCTCTCTGCAAAGCGAGATCACAGAATCCGGCTTATGGCTGGTAGATATTTTTTCTTATACAGCGAATGGATAAACGCATTTGTATCCACCTCCATAATGTTATCAACCCGACACGAAATTTTCCTGGAAGTGGCCACTCACCTGAGTTTTTCCCGGGCAGGTGAAACTCTGTTCATTAGCCAGCCTGCAATCAGTAAGCATATGAAGATGCTTGAAGCTTACTATAAAACCAATTTATTTGAGAGAAAAGGAAACAGCATTTTCCTTAGCAAGGCCGGGCTGCTGCTGTATCAGCGGTTGCAGGAAGCAAAAAAAATTCAGAACCAGCTTGAATTTGAATTAAGTGTAATGGAAGACCAGTTAAATGCCAAAGGGCAATTAAAACTGGGGGCAAGTACTACAGTAGCATTATATATCATTCCAAAAATACTATCAGCCTTTCATCAAAAATATCCAAATGTAAAGATCAGCCTGCTGAACCGAAACACTGAAACTATTGTAAAAGCGCTGACAGACCAGGAAATTGATATGGGGATCGTGGAGGGTAAAAAGAAGCATTCAGGTATCGTGTACCAGCCGTTCCTGCAGGATGAAGTGGTTGCGGTGTGCAGTTCAAAAAGTTCCATTGCAAATTTGCGTGCTATCCCGGTAAAAGACATTGTTAAGTTCCCCATTGTATTGCGTGAGCAGGGTTCCGGCACCCTGGAAGCCCTAAAGTATGCGCTGGCAAGAAACGGGATCAAGCTATCTGATCTTAATGTACAGGTAAGACTGGCAGGTACGGAAGCACTTAAAAATTTCCTCCGGGAAGATAATTGCCTGGGTTTTCTGCCGAGAGGCTCTATCGGGCGGGAACTTTCTGATGGAGACCTGGTAGCCGTTAAAATTGAACAATTTGAAATTGTCCGGGATTTCTTTTTTATCCAGCGAAGGGGCACAGAAAGTAACGTACTTACCAGGGGATTTATTAATTTCTGTAAAAGCTATATATAACTATTGGTTATAGGGTATAATTAAAAAGGTTTGATTTGGTTATCTGCGACCTTGTAGCTTTGATAAATGCGGACAGACACTCTTCCAAAAACATACTTACTTAATTTATTTTGTTCCTGCTGTAACCGGGAATATCCAGCAGGAGAATTGCAGGATTTTGCATCGTGTTGTAACCAGCCCCTCGTGGCCAGGTACGGACTTCCAACGTTTCCTGGTCCCGGGCTACTGCTTGAAAAGGATAATATGTGGCGGTATGCTGCTATGCTTCCTGTTTTTGATGAATCTAATATTGTGTCACTGGGTGAAGGCATGACCCCGGTATTTTCTTTTTTAAAATTGGGCGACAGGTATGGCTTTAATGAATTGAAACTTAAAGACGAGTCATTCAATCCTACCGGCTCTTTCAAAGCACGAGGGATAAGTGTAGCTGTATCTAAAGCCAAAGAATTGGGAATAGAGCAGTGTATCATCCCTACAGCAGGGAACGCCGGGGGAGCCCTGGCAGCATATTGTGCCAAAGCGGGTATGGGTTGTACCGTAGTTATGCCGGCACACACACCTAAAATCTTTAAACAGGAATGCGAATTATACGGGGCCAGGCTGGTTTTGGTGAATGGACTGATAAATGACTGTGCGAAAGAAATCGGTAAACTTAACACAGAAAAAAAATTCTTTGATGTGTCCACTTTAAAGGAACCATACCGGTTGGAAGGAAAAAAAACCATGGGTTATGAAATTGCCGAACATTATAATTATGAATTACCAGATGTAATTCTCTACCCTGCGGGTGGTGGAACCGGTCTTATCGGTATCTGGAAGGCATTCCGGGAAATGCAGGCTATGGGCTGGCTCACCGGTAAACTACCCCGTATGTTTGCTGTGCAATCTTCGGAATGCGCACCTGTTTTGCAGGCCCTTGCTGATCCGCATAACTGGAAGAATAATTTCACTCCGCATCCTACTATCGCTAATGGTCTGGCTGTGCCGTATCCTTTTGGAATGGATATGATGCTGGCAGTAATAAAAGAATCGGGTGGGGGAGCTATTTCTATCAATGAAAAAGAAATTGTATCTGCAGTGAAAGAGATAGCCAGGATTGAAGGTTTGCTCATTTCGCCGGAAGGTGCTGCAACCTGGAAAGCTTTGCAATTGCTGCACCAGCAAAATAAGATCAGTTCGCATGAAAAAATATTATTGCTGAATACAGGTACGGGTTATAAATACCTGGACAATCTTTCCTGATTGTTTAAACAGGCGGCGCCAACCATTTGCAATCAGCCGAAGCTTTTATTTTTTATCATTTCAGCCACATACTTATCAATGGGCAGGGTTAACGAGCCGGCTGAAAAATCCTGCCAGCTAACAAAACGAAAACTTTCTGGTGGTGTTGGAGACTGACCTCCCTGCAGTTCCGTTATTTCTTTTTCCAGGGGAACCGGGCTAACGGGCAATTGCAAAGGAATGAGCGGTATTACCCGGTAATAAATTGAAATGACCTGTTGCCCGCGCTTAAAGGCACTTTCCTGGAAGAAATCAGTAGTGTAAAAATGGTTGCCTACTGTTACTTCAATATTCATTTCTTCTTTAAACTCGCGCTTTAAGCATTCTTTGGTGCCTTCGCCGAATTCTAAACCACCACCGCAAAATTTTGTGATAAACATTCCTTTAATGTATTCATCAGCCACTAAAACCTCCTTCCTTTCATTTATTAAAATGCCATATACCCGGACGTTGAACATATCAATTAATAGGATTTCTTAAAAAGCGTACAATCGCAATGGTAAGTATGGTCAGTGAGAAGGCAACAGGTATCCAGAAGGCATAATGAGATTCCTGGTAGGGCAGGGGTACATTCATTCCGTAAATACTGGCTATCAAAACCGGGATACTTAAAAATATTGTCAGCAGGCTCAGTCGTCTTAATACCTGGTTCTGGTTGTTGCTGATGATACTGGCAACAGCATCCAGCGGACTAACGAGAATATTGGTATATGTATTAGCCGTCTCAAGGGCCTGTGAAGTTTCAATGATAAGATCATCCAGGAAATCTTTCTCATCTTCATTTAGATTTAAAAAATTGGTACGTGCTATTTTCATCATCAGCAGTTCATTGCTGCGTAAAGCTGTAACGAAATAGACCAGGCTTTTTTGAATGCGCATTAACTGGAAAAGCTCTTCATTTCGGTTGGCTGCATATAGTTTCTGCTCCAGGCTGTTCCTGCGCTGGTTTATCTCCTTAAGATGGTCCTGGAAATTGGTAGTAATCTTTTCAAATATTTTTAGCACCATCATATTGGGCTTATCAGGCTCCCGGTTTTGAAAACTATTCAGGAATTTTTTAATAGCCTCATTTTCAAAAGAATTTACCGTAACCATATGATTATGGGTCATAATAATACAGATAGGTATGGTGATATAAAATGCATCACTGTCGTTAAATGAATTGTTTTCCGTTGGGGTTTTGAAAACAATCAGTTTTACGTCGTCCTCTACTTCAAAACGGCTTCTTTCATCAATATCAAGCGAATCCTGCAAAAAATCAATCGGTACCTGCAAAGCATTACTCAATTCTGAAAATTCCTCCTGGCGGAGAGGAGGTAATACATTCACCCATGTACCAGGTTCAGCGCGATCTACAGCCACTGTGCGCTGGTCCAATATTTTAAAATACTGTATCATTCTATGTTAGTTTTATTTCCCACCAAAAATGAAGTAAGCCCATCATTTTATATTTCAATTTCTCCCTTATACACAAATTCTGCCTGGCCGCATAGCCATACATTTTTATATTCAGTTTCATTGAGCCTGTTGTATTCTACACTCAGGTTGCCACCCATTGTTTTTACTTCCACCCTGTTAAAACCTTTGGCATTGTGTGAGGATACCAGTGCTGCTGCTGTAACCCCTGTCCCGCAACTCAACGTTTCATCTTCCACCCCTCTTTCGTAGGTGCGTACATAAATTGCATCTTCACCTATATTTTCCACGAAGTTTACATTAATCCCCTCAGCTTTAAAGTTTTTGCTGTTACGGATATCACGGCCATCTGCTGTTACATCAATATTTTTTATATCAGAAACAAACTTAACATAATGGGGAGAACCTGTATCCAGTACGGCGTGGGTGCCGAATTCCTGTACATTGGTTACATCCTGCATCTTTAACCTGATAGTGCCCTTAATATCTATTTCAGCTTCGTGGGGCCCATCAGTCGCCATAAACAGGTATGTATATTTATGTATCCCCATAAAGTTTGCAAATTTAACCATGCAACGCCCACCATTACCACACATCGTACTGGTGTTACCATCGGAATTGAAATATACCATTTCGAAATCATAACCTTCTTTTTCCTCATAGAGTATTAAGCCATCAGCGCCTATACCGAAACGGCGGTTGCACATTTTTTTAATCTGTTGTGGATTCAGATCATTATATAATCCATCGCGGTTGTCGAGAATAATAAAGTCATTTCCCGTGCCCTGGTATTTATAAAACGTTACGGTCATTGAATCAGGGTTTTGTTTTAATTTTTATAATTAAATATTTTCAGGCTGCGGTTATAATTTCCAGGGTAGACTGGATGAGTTTTTCAACTGCAGCATTGCCATTTTTACTGAATTCGCGTGATATCCGGTTTGCTACGATTGCACTCAGGCTCAGACATTGGTGACCCAGAATTTTACCCATTCCATAAATAGCCGAAGTCTCCATTTCGAAATTGCTGATAGTGTGCTGGCCGAAGTTAAACGTTGTCAGATTATCAACCAGGTTTGGCTGGGCTAGTCCCATGCGAAGCACCCGGCCTTGAGGACCATAAAAACCGGGGCACGTGACAGTGATACCCTGGTGAAAACCGTCAACAAATAATTTCAACAGACTTAAACCTGCCCCATTGATATAGGGAGATGTAATTCCCTGGTGAAGCTGGGTGTGCGTATTAAAAGCATGTAATAATTGTTTGTCTTCTTCATTATTAGCCTGTTGATAAAAATTCAGCAGGTTATCTAACCCAAGACCATGCGTGCTGGCTACAAAACTATCTACAGGAATTTCGCGTTGCAATGAACCGGAAGTGCCCACACGGATAATTTGTAAAGAAGTGAGTTGCGGTTTAATTGTGCGTGTGTCAAAATCGATATTCACCAGGGCATCGAGTTCATTTAATACGATGTCGATATTATCCGGGCCAATTCCGGTACTGGTAACAGATAGTCTTTTGTTACCGATATATCCGGTGTGAGTTATGAATTCGCGATGTTGATTTTTAAATTCTATTTTGTCAAAATGTTTACTTACTTCCTTCACCCTGTCAGGATCTCCCACGGTGAGAATAGTATGGGCAATTTCTTCCGGGCGGCAATTTACATGGTAAATAGCACCCCGGTCATTGATGATCATTTCCGATGCGGCAATTGGGTTCATATTTAAACAGTTTCGATTTTTAATTATGGATAAAAATACCCTATTTTTGCAACACTAAAATTGAAAATTGGTCCTTTGGCCGAGTGGTTAGGCAAAGCTCTGCAAAAGCTTGTACAGCGGTTCGAATCCGCTAGGGACCTCAAATTGGGCTTATAAGGAAATCCTTATAAGCCTTTTATTAATATGAGATATATCAAATGGATTGGATTGGCAGCCTGCCTGGTACTGGTCACTTCCGCCTTCCTGCCCTGGACGTTTCACGCCGACATCCATAAAACTTTTACCGGTTTCTATTCAGAACAAAATATGTATGGACGCCCCGGCCGTTTCTTTATAACAATGGGAAGTATTTCTGCAATTTTAATTGGCCTTGATAAAATATGGGCTAAGCGGGTGCAGATTTTTGTGGCAGGTATCCTGGTCGCTTATGCTGTCAAAACTTATATACTTTTCACCTCCTGTTACAATGCTTATTGTCCTGAAAAACAATATGGCATTTACCTGATGATTTTCAGTTCCCTGGTTATACTCATTGCTTCTATTTTTCCTGACATGAAACTGAAAACTGAAAACTGAAAACCCTGGTAAAATTTAAATAATTCCGGCAGACAGATAAGTTATACAAGTAAAAATATTACAGTTTCCTGCCACACATTATTTTCCGGCCTTCGTCCAGGTGTCTTTTAAAGTGACTGTCCGGTTAAATATCATTTTCCCGGGGACAGAAGTTTTATCAAGGCAATAATATCCTTTGCGCAAAAACTGGAAGCGGTCATCCATGCCGGCCTTATCAAGAGCAGGCTCTGCATATCCTGTTACCACTTTCAATGAATCCGGGTTGATATATTCTTTAAAATCACCTGTTTCATTGGAGGGGTCTTCTACTTTAAAAAGACGGTCATATTCCTTCACGGATACTTCCATGGCATCTGCTGCATTTACCCAATGAATAGTGCCTTTGGGGCTAAGGCCACTCGTATCCTGGCCACTCTTGCTTTCGGGAAAGTAACTGCAATGTAATTCTGTGATCACTCCCTCTGCATTTTTTATTACTTCATTACATTGAATTATATAAGCACCTTTCAGCCGGACAATACCACCGGGAAAAAGTCTGAAATATTTTTTAGGCGGGTTTTCAAGAAAGTCATTATTTTCTATGAGAATCTCCCGACTGAATGGGACATGCCGTTTTTCTGATGTGTCTCCAATTCTTTCTTCTATTTCAAGCAGTTCTCCGGTATCCGGGTAATTGGTGATTATAACTTTTACCGGGTCAAAAACCACCATTCTCCTGAGGGCCAGTTTATTCAGGTCTTCACGTACAAAAAATTCCAGTAAGCCTACATCAGTAAGGTTTTCACGCTTGGCTATGCCGATACGGTCGCAGAATTCGCGGATACTGGCAGGGGTAAATCCACGGCGACGCATGCCGCTTATAGTTGGCATCCTGGGATCATCCCAGCCTTCCACGTGTTTCTCCTCCACCAGTTGCAGTAATTTGCGTTTACTCATCACCGTATATGAAAGATTCCGGCGGGCAAATTCATATTGATGAGAAGGATAGATATTTAATTTATCAATAAACCATTCATACAATTCACGGTGCGCCACAAACTCCAGGGTACAAATTGAATGCGTGATATTTTCGATAGAGTCGCTTTGTCCATGTGCAAAATCATACATAGGATAAATGCACCACTTATCACCTGTGCGGTGGTGATGCGCATGCTTGATGCGGTAAATCAAAGGATCACGCATCAGCATATTAGAACTGGCCATATCAATTTTAGCACGTAAGGTCTTGCTGCCATCCGGGTATTCACCTTTCTTCATAGCATTGAATAACTGAAGGTTTTCTTCAATGCTGCGGTTCCTGAAAGGACTATCCTGGCCAGCTTCAGTTGGAGAACCTTTTAACCGCGCAACTTCGTCTGCCGGCAGGTCATCTACGTATGCCAAACCTTTTTCAATCAATGTAACGGCATAATTATAAAGGCTATCAAAATAATCAGAAGCATATAATTCATTTTTCCATTCGAAACCCAGCCATTTAATATCCTGTTTGATGCTATCCACATATTCTGTTTCCTCAGTTACCGGGTTTGTATCATCAAAGCGCAGGTTTGTATAACCGGGGAATTTTTTAGTTATGCCGAAATTCAGGCAAATGCTGGTAGCATGACCCATATGCAGGTAGCCATTGGGTTCAGGTGGAAAGCGGGTAACAATCGAAGTATACTTTCCATTCGCAAGGTCCTCAGTGATGATTTCTTCAAGGAAATTGAGACTTTTTTCTTCAGACATATTGTATGTTAAGTGTGCAATTTAATAATTCGGCAACCGAAGGCAAAAAAAAACCTGTGCGTGAACACAGGCTCTGCTACTTTCATTCCGGCTGTCAGCCTTCACGTCCCATTCTTTTAAGGTAAGATGCGTGTGAAGCAATCGCATGCCGCATTTTACGGTATTCAATATACTTTACATTAAATTCTTCGCAGGTCTTTTTAATTATTTTACTGATCTCGGGATAATGTACATGAGAGATTTTAGGGAAAAGGTGATGCTCTATCTGGAAATTTAAACCACCTACGAACCATGAAATAACACGGTTACGGGTAGCAAAATTTGCGGTAGTCTCCACCTGGTGAATCGCCCACTCATTCTCCAGCCGGTTTGTATCTCCTACAGTCGTAGGGAAGGCGGTGTCTTCCACGGTATGTGCCAACTGGAAAACAATACTAAGTATAAAACCGGAAAATAATGTCAGAGTTAAAAAGCCTAGTAACCAGGGAACAAATCCCAACAGGTAAATAGGCAGTGCAATCATCATGAATGCGTAACCTATTTTGGCAAACCAAAATGCAAAATGATCAAAAGCGCTCATTTTTTTAATAGGCACCGTGCCAACTTTTTTACGGAAATATTTAGTGTAATCAGTTACAAACAACCAGAATATCAACAGCAGTGTGTATAAAAACCATACATAAATATGCTGGAACCGGTGTATCCATAATCTTTTCTGGGTACTGCACATACGCAACATTGGTTTGATCTCGATATCGTCGTCTATACCATCAATATTTGTATAGGTGTGGTGTATGATATTATGTTTGTTGTTCCACATTATGCCGCTGGCGCCAAGCATGTTGATGGAAAAAGTAGCAAACTTATTCACGAGTTTACTGCTGCTGAAACTGCCATGCGAGCCATCGTGCATGACATTAAAGCCAATTGCCGCGGTTAATCCGCCCATAATAAGACATTCCAGCAAAGCCAGCCAGGTAGTAGGTGTAAAAAATACCACGTGTATATATAATGCAATATACAAGGTGGTTAGTAGAATTGCTTTGAAGTAAAGAGCGCTGTTGCCGGTGCTGTCTTTTTTCGTTTCTGCAAAGTAATTGTTTACCCTTCTTTTCAGTTCCTGGTGAAAATTGGAACCTTTAACGTTGGCGAACTTCGGGGTTGGTAATGTAACGTTATTCATAATATTAATTAAGTATTCTCCTGGATGAGTGCATCAAATGTTTTTATACCAATAGTCTTATCCGAAATAAAACCTTCTGCGTGTTCTACACCAATTAGCTTTCCAAACATCCTGGAGCGGTAAATAATACTGTCCAGGAAGCCGGGTTTAGATATATAAGTTTCAGGTCCTTCAGCGCCCGGCGAATAAAACTGGGTACCATAGGCTTGTATTGATTTTAGTTTTTCTTCAAAAACACTGGTGGTATCTACTACAAAATCAGGCTTGTAATACCTGTCCTGTATGTAATGAAACACGTATTTCGGCCGCCAGGGTTCCTGGTTTTTTCCATCGTGGCGGGTTTCTATTTTAACCAACCCTGATAAAAAAGCAGCATCAGATACCAGGCTTGAACTTCTTCCATGATCCGGGTGCCTGTCATCTTTGGCATTACAAAGTATGATAGCGGGGCGGTATTTCCGCAATACAGTGATTATCTTTCGCTGGTGATCTTCATCATTACGGAAAAAACCATCTGCCATAGCCAGGTTTTCACGCACATCTACCTTCAAAATTTCTGCCGCCGCCGCCGATTCCTGCAACCGGGTATCCGCATTACCCCTGGTTCCAAGTTCTCCCTGGGTAAGATCAATGATACCTGTCGTTTTTCCTTTTGCTTTCTCTGCAAGCAGCACCCCGGCACAACTCAATTCAACATCATCAGGATGAACCCCGAACGCCAGCAGATCTATCGTCATATAAAGCAATAAATTTAAGGTGCAAGGTAAACTATAATCAATGAAATTAGGTCCCGGGCCTGTCATAATGCATGCTTATTAACAGAAAGTGGGGAAAAATAGTAGAGCCTAAAGCATAGGTACCTTTCGCACTTCTGCAAAGCCATACATTCTCTGAACTTCCATCACCAGCTTTTCAATGGTGGCATCTTCACTTGCAGGGTCATAGGGTTGCTTAAGGTTGCTGTTGAAGAAAAAAGCAACTGTTTGGTACAGGCGGGCAGTTAATCCTCCACGGTATTCTTTAATAATATCGTAACAGTTATTACCGGTTTCCCTGTTAATGAGTTTCATGAGCACTTTACCCTGGTATACGCTGAGGTTGGTAAGAGGGTCGGTGAATTCTTTTTTCAGTTCCTTTTCACGGGAACGGATATACTCTTTCCTCGATACATTACGGGTATTGATAGATAATTGATGGTTAATATCATTCATAACTGCACCTGCACGTCTTGCATAAGGATAAGTTACATACACGGCATTCCGCAGCCGGTTATATTTTGCCCGGTCGGAAAGTTGCTGGGCGGAAAAATGAGCGTATAAGGCAAAGTTTTCCAGAGTTTTGGATTCAATAGTATCGCCATTATATATAACTGCCGTGGATACAATCGTGTCATGAACGCCATTTTGGGCTTGTGCTGAAGGGTTCAGGCAAAGCCAGAAAGATAAGATCAATATATGGCCGGCAAATTTCACAGTCTAATTTACGTTTTCCTTTTTAGGTTTTAATACCTGTAATGTCTTAAAGTAACCCTAATTATAACTTAATTGGCTAAAAGAAACATGTAAAACAACCCCGCCGCTGCCAACACGATTAAAATTTTCACTTTAGCAGGAGAGAGCTGGCTTCGCACTGCGAAACTCATGGTAAGTCCCATAGCCATTATTACCAGGCCTATCCATAGAAGGTTGATATAAGGAAAGACATAACTTTTTACAGTTACGAAATCAATAAGCTTTTCGGATTCCTTAATGCCAAGACGGATTTTGTGCTCATCATTCACGCCAGAAAAACGCAGGTAAAGAT
>JBKJUT010000247.1:0-2810 GCA_046590515.1 Ferruginibacter sp. | reverse complement strand
ACAACCAGGGAAATAATGGGGAAGCTCTATTCAAAGAAAAACGCAACTACCACTATTTTCTTGAAAAATATCAAAAATACTGTTTCCCGGTTCTGGAAACATATGCCTATGTATTATTAAAAAACCACTTTCATTTTTTGGTTAAAATAAAAGAGAATGTAGTTGTCAGATCTCACAAAGGGGGTGGGGAAACCAGGCTATCAGCCAGCAAACAATTATCTCACTTTTTTAATAGTTATGCCCAGTCAATAAATGCTGCATATGGAAGACATGGAAAACTATTTGAAGAACCATTCAGAAGGAAGACAATACTTACTGAAGAACATTTTGCCACACTTACCTATTATATACATGTAAACCCTGAAAAACATAAAATTGTAAAGGATTTCAGGGAGTGGGAGTTCACTTCGTGGCATGATTTAGTTGGTAATGAACCAACTTTCCTGGAGAAAGAAAAAGTCATGATGTGGTTTGGGGGTGAAGACCGGTTTGTGGAAGCTCACAAAGAAAAAATGAGCCTGGATAGCATTTCTCATTTAATGATTGACCCTTAACCCTGTCGGGGTTCGAACCCCGACAGGGTTGAAAAAGATTAGTAAGCGCAACCACAGTTCATTAAATTAATACTGGTTTAATATTCTATAGGCACCATTGAAAACCTCCTGTGCCCTCAAATCCCTAATCTATTATCTTTGCGCCCATGGCAAACGAAGCAAATACATTCCAGGACCTCATTTCACATTGCAAAGAATATGGATACATCTTCCAATCTTCTGAATTATACGACGGATTAAGTGCTGTTTACGATTACGGCCAAAATGGATCCCAACTCAAAAAAAATATCCGCGATGCCTGGTGGAAAAGCATGACACAACTAAACGATAACATCGTAGGTATTGACGCAGCTATATTTATGCACCCCACCACCTGGAAAGCCAGCGGTCACGTAGACAGCTTCAGTGACCCCATGATTGATAATAAAGACAGTAACAAACGCTACCGGGTAGATCACCTGATAGAAGGCTTCGCAGAAACATTACAAACACCCGCCGCAGAACAATTATTGCAAAAAATGGATGCCCTGCTTTCCAATGATGATTTGCCGGGCTTAAAAAAACTTATTGAAGAAAACAAAATAAAGTGCGCTATAAGCAAAACCACTAACTGGACCGAAGTAAGACAATTTAACCTCATGTTCAGCACACAGATAGGCAGCGTAGCCGAAGAAGCTGAAACTATTTACCTGCGCCCGGAAACTGCCCAGGGCATTTTCGTAAACTTCCTGAATGTACAGAAAACGGGCAGGATGAAAATTCCTTTTGGAATAGCTCAAACAGGCAAAGCATTTCGAAATGAAATTGTAGCCCGGCAATTTATTTTCCGCATGCGGGAATTTGAACAAATGGAAATGCAGTTTTTCGTACGCCCCGGATCTCAAAAAGAATGGTATGAATACTGGAAGGCAGAAAGAAAAAAATGGCACGAAAGCCTGGGAATCCCGTCTGAAAAGCTGCGCTACCATGACCATGTAAAACTGGCTCACTATGCAGATGCAGCAGTAGATATAGAATTTGATTTTCCTTTTGGCTGGAAAGAACTCGAAGGAATTCATAGCCGTACTGATTTTGACCTTAAACAACATCAGGAATTCAGCAGGAAAAAAATACAATATTTTGATAATGACCTGGATGATAATGGTAAACCTTTTGGCAATTATACACCTTACGTAGTTGAAACCTCTGTTGGGCTTGACAGGCTCTTCCTGACAATATTAAGCCAGGCCTATGCCCAGGAAAAGTGGTTAAAAGAAGATGGATCGGAAGACAGCCGGGTAGTTCTAAGAATACCTGCCCGGATTGCTCCAACCAAACTGGCTATTTTACCTTTGCTCAAAAAAGATGGTCTGCCTGACATTGCTAAAAGCCTGTTGAATGATTGCAAAAAATCATTCCAATGCTTTTATGAAGAAAAAGATGCGATAGGTAAACGCTACCGCAGGATGGATGCAATCGGAACTCCATTTTGTGTAACCATTGACCACCAAACCAAGAAAGACAATACCGACACTATCCGGTATAGAGATGATATGCGGCAGGAAAGAGTAGCCTTAACTGCAGTAAAGGAACTGGTAGAATCATTGATTAAAGACTAATTTAATCAGTTCCCTTCCTTATCTGGTTATTACGGTACATTGTAATAAGGTTCATAACGAGTACCCCTAAGGCAAAACCCATTACAACTAAGGTTACCACATGAATAGGGCGGATACATTCCGAACCTTTCAGCCTGGTCATATTCATGATCATCAAAGAAATAGCAAATATGGGGAGTAATACTCCTCGACGGGTATTTTTATTCATACAAATTGTTTTAGCCGTATAACTCCTGGTGTATACACTTCCGGTCGAAGCCAAGTTCCAGGATTCTTCTTTTTGCCTCATCAATCATATCCTTCCAGCCACATAAGTAAAATGAAGATGGGCAATCTTCCACCCCGCTGCTCCTGCGTTTCTCCTTTACCAGGTCATCATACACCTGGTGCACATAACCGGTTTTACCTTCCCACTCCTGCCGGGATAAAGTTGGTATATAATGCAGGTTAGGCAAGTCACGTGTTAACTCTCTTAACTCATCATAATATAATAAGTTTTCCGTTTTACGTGTTCCGAATATTAAATAGATATCCTTATGTGGCACATTATGAATTGCGATGTAATGAAGCATGCTGCGAAAAGGAGCAATTCCTGTTCCTGTACAAATTAGATAAAGGTCTTTTTCAATCGGATCAGGTAGGGTAAAAACATCTACGG
>JBKJUT010000244.1:0-9942 GCA_046590515.1 Ferruginibacter sp. | reverse complement strand
TACAGATACTTGGCGCCGACACGGTGGGCATGAGTACCGTGCAGGAAGCCATTGTAGCGGGCCATATGGGCTTGCCGGTATTTGCAATGAGCGTAGTTACAGACATAGGTATAAGAGAGGAAGAAAATGTAATTACTCACGAAGAAGTATTACAGGCGGCAAAAGATGCTGAGCCGAAACTGACTCATATTTTTAAAGAGTTGGTGGCCCAATTATAACTTACGCAATGAAGATTTTTTTAGTCCTGATATTATTGTTCTGCCAGGTGGCAGGCTATAGCCAGGATGATGTGCCGGGTGGGCGGCCTGATCCACGCCGTCCTGCTTCTTCACGGGTAAATACGCCGGGGATGCCCAATGTGCAGGGTGCGGTAATTAATAACTCACGTGATTCTTCTGGCTTCCAGCACCGTGATGACCTGGCTGATTCTATACGCATCAGTTATCGTTACCTGGATTCAACCCGACGCAACACACTCGACTCTACCATTAATGATTTTGATTCTTATTACCCATTGCCTTCCTCCTGGCAAAACCTGGGAAACAACGGTGCGGCTGCATTTCCATTAATCTTCCAGCCTTTCCTGAAAATCGGGTGGGATGCAGGGTTTCATGCTTATGATGT
The DNA here is from genome assembly GCA_046590515.1 of Ferruginibacter sp. Taxonomy (GTDB): domain Bacteria; phylum Bacteroidota; class Bacteroidia; order Chitinophagales; family Chitinophagaceae; genus Ferruginibacter. The sequence goes on along the minus strand of JBKJUT010000244.1, from coordinate 9,318 downwards.
ATATAAGTATAAACTTGAAAATACCAGGCTGTACCGTACCACCCGCCCGTTTTCTATGCTGGGCTATCAACTGGCTACCGGTAAAGAACAGATGATCAAAGCTATGCACACTCAAAATCCAAGGCCTAATGTAAATGCAGGCTTTGACTATCGCATCATTAATGCTCCCGGCCTGTTTACTAACCAGAATACTAATCATAATAATTTTCGCATTTTTGGGAATTACCAGGGTACGCGTAAACGATATAATGCCACATTGGTGATGTTGGGAAATACTATCCGCGCTTCCCAGAATGGCGGGGTGAGTAACGTTGCGCTTTTAAAAGAAAGGAAGGACAGGTTCAGTATACCGGTTAAGCTGGGAGATTCAATCGAGTTACGAAGAAATCCATTTATTACTACGATCATTACCGGCATAACGTATACCGATTTTACTTTTTTCCTGAGGCAAAGTCTGGACCTGGGTAAAAAAGATTCTGTAATTATTAATGATTCTACCACTGAGCACCTATTCTATCCAAAACTGAGAATTCAGCATAGCTTTTCTGTTTCCAACTATAATTTCCGTTACAATGACTGGATTGCGGATTCGGCACGCTACAGCACCTGGTATAACCTTCAGCTTAAGGACAGGGTGGATACAGTTGCAATAAGTGAAAAATGGAAAGTGTACGAAAATGACCTTTCCATTCTCCAGTTTCCTGACACTAAAAATGCAGCGCAGTTTTTTTTGGCTGGTGCTACCCTGCAGAATTTTAAGGGGTTGCTTACTAACCGCACCCTGGAGAATTACAATATCAATCTGCACGCTGAATACAGGAACCGTACACGCAATAAATTGTGGGATATGTTGGTGAAGGGAGAGTATATAATCAGCGGCTTTAATTCGGGTGATTACAGCACCTTTGTTACACTCGACCGGTTTTTAAACCAGCGCTTTGGCAATGTAAGTTTGTATTTTACCAATGTGAACCGCACACCTTCCTTTGTATTTGATAACCGCTCTTCTTTTAATCTTGGTAATACCAATAACTTTAATAAAGAGAACATAATATCTTTTGGTGCTACATCAAATAACTCAATTATAAGCCTGGGAGTTAAAAATCATCTTCTTACTAATTATTCCTATTTCCGTGATTATTACCATACAGCACAAAGCAGTAAGGTCATTAATCTCCTGCAGGTGTCCGCATCCAGGAAGTTTAAATTAACGAGGCATTGGAATTATTATGCAGATGCTGTATTGCAACAGACTGACGCAGGTGCTCCGGTAAATGTTCCTTTTTTATATACGCGCAGCAGGTTGGCTTATGAAGGCAATTTTTTTAAGAATCTCAATCTCAGCGCTGGCCTTGAGGTTAGATATTTTACTCCCTACAAGGCTAATAACTACTCCCCGGTAGTGGGCCAGTTTTTCACCCAGGATTCAGTTACCATTCAAAACCGGCCGGATGTAACTGCCTTCCTTCATTTCCGGATAAAATCGTTTTCTGCATACATACGCACGGAAAACCTGAATACGGTTAGTTTCAGTAATGGCTTCCAGTTCACAGAAAATAATTATTCTGCTCCGGGATATCCAACCCAGGGAATGATCCTGCGTTTTGGCATCCAGTGGGGGTTTGTTAATTAAGAACCTGGCTTATCCGTTATCCCGGCTTCAATGGAACGTACATCCAGCACTAAATTCTCAAGGTTATTTTCTTCAAAATAGGAGGCGCATAAACTGCTGGCCTTATCCAGTATAACCTGTTTATTGGTTTCAATATGTGCCAGGTCATTGGAAGGTGCGCCGGGCTGGTGGCTATTACGGATATGTGTTTCGGCTGCCAGGAGACTCAGGCCTTCATCTTTCAATTTACCCAGTGCATCTATCATATAGCTCAGGGCCAGGAAATAGTTTTTTTCCAGGAGGAGGGTGTAGTTGTTATCAACAGGCTCAGGCATTTTGTTGAATGGGGAGGTAACAATTTCAGGAATCAGGTATTTTTCCAGGCTTTCATCAACAGGGTGAGTGTCACTCAACTGAATACAACCCTGTAACGCCTGGGGATAGATGCTAAGCCAGCGTAATTTTCTTCTTAAAGAATGAACCTGGTATTCTATCTCCGTAAAATGGCCATTTGCGTTTCCATAGAATACCTTTATTTCCACAATAGAATTCTGATAAAAACTGCGGATTGCCTCCAGTTCCTTTTTTTCTTTCATCCATTTGGCTCCATCCAGTTTGCGGCCGATCTTTTTCAGCCTTTTAGGGGATTTGCCCAGCCATTTATTTTCCTTTAAAACTTTATTAAGTTCACTGGTGCTTTTCTCCGCTGAAGCTGATAGTTCCTCTACGATTTTTTCCCTTGCAGGGTTGCCGGTATTAAAGGCAGCCTGTAAGGAAGTGTAATAATCTATTTGTCCCAGTAAGTCTTCCAACTCTTTGAACTGTGCTTTTATTTTTGAGAACATAGGCTTATCGTGAAGGTTGCTGTATAGCCTGGCTAAACCTTCCAGCATAAAAAGCGGAGTACGTGCATTGTGTTCCAGGAGATAGCCTGCCGGGTTGGCCTGCCGGCCTGCTTCGCGAAGCAAAGTTCCTAATTGGGTGAGAAAACCGGCAAAACGTGCCTTTCCTTTTTTCATTCAGATTATTTTATTGTTCAAAATAGGCAATGCTGCCACCGACCCACGTTTTATCTTTATTATATCTTGTGCCTATCATTTTACCTTTACTGAGGCGTGCGAGATTATGTACAGCCTTCGGCCGGTCCCATCCTTCTTTCCAGCAAAAAAACAGGCGTATTTCTGCTTTGGCAGGCTCATCCATGGTTTCAATAATAGGTGCGTAGTTTACTTTTTTTTGCAGTATCCAGTTTTCAGGATCTTTGATATTATCCAGGTCTTTTTGAGTAACATCAATTACAACGCCCATTCCTGCAAACGAAAACAGTGGCTTTAGTACATATTGCTCCAGGGGGAGTGGGCTGGTAAGTTCATTCAGAAAAAAAGTGTCAGGCACAAATGGATGGTCTATAAAAGGTAATGTAAACTTACTGACCCGGTAAAACCAATGAGGATGCGGGATCCATTGCACATCATACTTTTTGGTCAGGTCAATTACCTGCGCATCGGGATACTGATCAAGGTCATCAAAGATTACCCGGTTATAGATCTTTTTTACGTGTACACGCTGGCCCTCCTTTTCATAGTACAATTTATCCCCGTCTGCTTTTAAGCGTGTAAGGCATACCGTTTCTATTCCCAGCAACATTTCAGAACACTTGAAATCTATCCGGGTTTTTTGTTTTTCAGGAAAGATTTCTAATAGTATTACTGAGGCAGGGTCCGTACTGCCTATAATAATGTCTTTTAATAATTGCAGATACGATTCTTTATTGTATCCATTAAAATAGCTGTTGTAACCTTCCGGCACTTCTGCATATACCTTTGTAAGTGCATCATGATACACCTGGAAAGCGAAGAGGGAAGGAAACCCCTGCATTTCAATTAACTGTGGTTCGATGTTACCGGCTTCATTTATACAAACACCAAAATCAAATACCATAAACTGGCAATAGCCATCATCTCCCGGGATCAGCCTGTCAGGTGGGATACTGCGTTGCGTAACCTGTTTAAAATTCGGCGCATTGATTACGTCAATAATTTCTTCACACGCCGCCAGCATTTTCTCTTTAAAATCTTTCGATACAAAAATGGGGGTTTCTGCATTCCTGAAATCCAGCGCACCGGGAGATAAACCTTCCACATCCCGCATATAGGCAGCATATTTCTCTTCTGTAAAATTTTTATTGAATTGCCTGCGCAGGGAGGGGTCCATAAGTACTCATTTATAATACTGCTAAATGTACGTAAATACGGTAATTAAAATGGCCTGGGTTATTAAACCTCTAAAGGCATAAGGTGGTTTACTGTTTCAAGTAAAAAATTCGGGAGTACATGCTCATAGGTGTGCATGATCTTCCCTTTATCGTTTAACTGGTCTATCATAGATTGCCATTTTTCCTTTCCATGATTTTCGATTACCATTTCTTTTTTGGCGGGTGTTTGAAGGTATAAAGACATTCCGATTGCATCTGCTTCCGGATGAAACTGGGTGCCAACCATATTTTCATTAAACCTGATTGCCATAATAGCTCTTTCAAGCGGCACATGTGGCCGGGCTTTTTCAATGGCTATGATGGAAGCGCCGGTAGCTTTTAATTTGTGGTGATCTGGCCCGGTTACCTGGTACTCCCTGCTGTCAACGGCATAAAATGGATTTAGTAAGCCCCGAAAGATAGCCTCATCATGGGCGCCAGGCAAGAGGTGTATAGGGAACACACCAAAAGCTGTACTTTTTCTTTTTGAAACAGTGGCCATTTCCAGGTGCCGGCAGACTAACTGGAAGGAATGGCAGATGAAAAAAATCTTTTTCTTGATCACATTTTCTTCCTGGAGGTTGAAATGTGCTACCTGGTGATACCAATCAAAATAAACAGCCTCCCAATCACTCCCTTCAGATTCCAATGGGCTGCCAGGCCCACCTGATGAAATATAACAATCATAATCCAGCCCCGGCACCTGTTTATGTAACCGCACTTCAAATTCGTCTGTTACGAGGTCCAGGCTGTAATACTCTGCAAATTGATTGAGAATTTCTCTCAGGCAACGCATTCCCTGGTTCTCAACCCCTTCATACAAATCCAAAATGGCTACCCTCAACCTGTTTTTTCCAGTCACAGTCATAGCTCAAAAATACCACTTATTTTAAATTAATAGCGGTGAAGGTTGAACCCGGCCCGGATATCCTTTCATACATGCCATATTGTATTCTATAAAAGCTCAATATGTATCATTCCCTTAGGCATTCTTTACTTAACTTTGCCGGTCAATGAAAACAAAGAGTTTAAAAAAAGATAAGGTCAACATCATTACCCTTGGGTGCAGTAAAAATATGGTGGACAGTGAGGTGTTAAGTGGTCAGCTTCTGGCCAATAGTATTGATACTGTGCATGAAAATTCTAAAAGAGATCACAACATAGTTGTTATTAATACCTGCGGCTTTATTGAAAAAGCCAAAGAGGAAAGCATCAGTACCATCCTTGAAAATGTAGCGCTGAAAAAGAAAGGGAAACTGGATAAGGTTTATGTAACCGGCTGCCTTAGCGAACGATATAAAAAAAATCTGGAAGAGGAAATTCCCGAGGTAGATGCATTTTTTGGCACCATGGAATTGCCCATGATCTTACAGCAGTTTGATGCGGATTATAAAGCTGATCTTATGGGTGAACGCCTGCTGGCCACCCCGGCACATTATGCTTATGTAAAAATAAGTGAAGGATGTAACCGTACCTGTTCTTTCTGCGCTATTCCGCTGATGCGCGGCAAACATGTAAGCCGCACCATGGATTCTATTATTGATGAAGCCCGACGGCTGGTAGCCCGTGGCGTTAAAGAAGTGATGTTGATTGCCCAGGAATTGACTTATTACGGACTTGATATTTACAAGAAACGCATGTTGCCGGAATTGTTGCATGCATTGGCTGATGTAGAAGGCTTGACCTGGATCAGGCTTCATTATGCCTATCCTTCAAAATTCCCGATGGAAATTATTGATGTGATGAAGGAGAGGAATAACATCTGTAATTACCTTGATATGCCGTTACAACATGCGAGCAATAATATGTTGAAAGCAATGAAGCGCCAGATCACCCGGGAAGATATGGAAGAACTTATTGGAAATATACGGTCAAAAATTCCTGAAATATGCCTGCGTACCACCTTAATTGCCGGTTACCCGGGTGAAACTAGGGAAGATGTGGAAGAGTTAAAAACTTTTTTGCAGCAGATGCGTTTTGACAGGGTAGGGATCTTTACATACAGCCACGAAGAAGAAACAAGTGCCTTCGACCAGAAAGATGATGTACCTGCTGCAGAGAAGGAAGAAAGAGCGCAGGAGATTATGGAAGTTCAACAGGAGATCAGCCTGGAAAAAAACCAGGAAAAAGTGGGTATGACATTGAAAGTGCTTATTGATAAAAAAGAAGCTGGCCGCTATATCGGGCGGACTGAATTCGACAGCGTAGAGGTTGACAATGAGGTAATAATTACTAGTGGTAAAAAACTTGTGATAGGTGATTTTGTGCAGGTAAAGATTACCAAAGCCTTTGATTACGATCTCGAAGGAGAAGTTGTTGGATAACGCCCCGCCAAATTAAATTTAATAACTTCATGCCTGCACTCAAATTGTATTATTAATTTTTTAGATGATTGCATGAATTGTACAGCGAGTTACCTGCCATATGCTCACACGGGAGTTTCCAGGATTATTGCAGATTATATAACCGGGGACAAAGACCTGGTTCCATTTTACACACACGCTGCCTCTATTGAAGGAATTAAGAAAGCCCTGGAATTGAAAAAGCTGGCTACCGTCGACAGAAAGTTGTTGGTACAGGTATTGGAAAATCAATACGCCGGCATCCAGTGTGCATCTATTGTGTCGTTGAATATCCAGTCTTTACTTTCTCCCCGAACATATACCATTTGTACCGCTCATCAACCTAATATTTTTACGGGCCACCTTTATTTTATTTACAAGATTGTTCATGCTGTAAAACTGGCTGATGAACTTAACGCTTTGATAAAGGATCACCATTTCGTTCCTGTATTTTATATGGGTAGTGAAGATGCAGACCTGGAAGAATTAGGTGAAGTACAGGTAAATGGAAAAATACACCATTGGAAAACCGGCCAAACAGGAGCAGTGGGCAGGATGAAAGTGGATATAGCTTTATTAAAAATCCTGGATAAGCTGGAAGGGGAACTTTCTGTTCTGGCTAATGGTAAGGATATTATTGCAATGGCACGAAAGGCTTACCGCGAAGAAACGTCTATTGAAAGTGCTACCCTGGAATTTGTAAATAGCCTGTTTGACAGTTATGGTTTAGTAGTATTGTTGCCCGATAACCCAAAGTTAAAACAAGCTTTTGTCGAAATTTCCAGAAATGAATTGTTAACCGGATTTTCCGGGAAGGCTGTGGCAGAAACCATTACTGAAATGCCTGGTCAATATAAAATTCAAGCAAGTGGTAGGGAGATAAACCTTTTTTATTTGATGGATGGCTTACGGGAGCGTATCATACCTGATGGAAATAAGTATGCCATAAGTAATACCAATATTATTTTTTCCCGTGAAGAAATTCTGCAGGAACTGGAAACATTTCCAGAGCGTTTTAGCCCTAACGTTATATTGCGACCGGTTTTCCAGGAGCTTATATTGCCCAACATTGTCTTTATAGGCGGGGGAGGGGAACTGGCCTACTGGCTGGAATTGAAAAAAGTGTTTGCCCAGGCAGGTGTGGATTTGCCTGTGCTGATATTGCGTAATTCATTTATGGTCATCAACCGCCAGGCTGTTAAAATGATGAGGGCACTTGGTTTGACCTCTGCCGATCTTTTTAAGAAAGAAGAGGTACTGGTGCAACAGGTGGTTAAGGCAAAAAGCGCCACCGTGCTAACCCTGGATAATCAAAAAGTACAAGTAGAAAAAATTTATATAGAGGCTGCAAAATTAGCCGCTGCTGCAGATCCTACACTGGAAAAGCATGTAGGAGCCTTATTGACGGGAATAGTAAAAAAGCTCGCCCGTTTGGAAAAGAAAATGTTAGCTGCAGAAAAGAAAAAGTGGGCAGCCCAGCAAAGGCAGGTAACGAAAGTAAAAAATGCTGCTTTCCCTGCAGGAATTCTGCAGGAACGCACTGATAACCTGATGCCCTATTATGCCCAATGGGGGCCTGCTTTTATAGAGATGATTTACCGGAATTCAGGAACTATTCAACAGGAATTCTGTATCGTGGAAGAGGCAGGTACATAAAAAAAGCCGGCCGATTTACCGGCCGGCCTGCTGGAAAAAGTTATTTGAAATCTGCTTCTGTTACTCCTTCATTTATTTTTATACCGGATACTGTAAATACCAACTCGCGCTCACCCTGCGATTGAGTAATGGTATGTGGGTACAATATGTTTCCAGTTTTTTTGTAATCGCTGAATTCTGTAACCACCGAAATTGATTCGCCATTAGGAAGCGTTTCCGTTGATTCCTGTTTTAAAAGCAGCCCGTTTTTGGCAGAATAATATTCGATCGTTGATTTACCGCCAGGTTTGGTAACTTTTACACGGTATGCATTTTCTGATCCAACCTGCGCCGTACCCAGGTACAGTGTTTGGTAATCATTGCTTAGATAATAAAGTTGCGGAATAATTCCTTTCACTTCCTGCGCTTCTTTCATTGCTTCTGCATCAAGATCTTTCCTTTGACCCATTTGCCCCTGGTAACCTTTTGTACCGTCATATACTTTTTCAAATACGGTCATTTCCCCGAATTTCATTTTTTGCGCATGTTTATTCGGACTCATTTTAATTTCCACCCCGGAAATCTGTTGCCCGCCCATATCCATTGTTAACTCAGAGCGGAAGGTGCGGATTTTCTTCAATTCCTCTTTACCTCCGATGGCTTTCAGGTAATCTTCAATAATAGAATAAGCTGAAACTGCTTCTGAATTTTTTGGTGATTCCTGCGCGGTATTTTCCTTAGCCTTCTGAACTACGGGGTTGCCATACCTGTCAAACTGCTTTATGGTGTAACCGAGCCGCGCCAGGTTGGGAAGGATCTTTTCCCCGTTTCCTACCAGGATAATTCGGCTGTTGTTTTTATTAAAATATTTATTAGATACACGCTGAACGTCTGCAACTGTAACCTGGTTTATCTTTTGCAAATAAGTGCGGTAAAAATCTTTGGGCAACTTGTTGATGAGAATATTGGTAGCATAAGTGGCTGCCCTGGAAGGATCTTCCATTCCCAGAGCAAAAGAACCGTTGTATTTGGCCTTGGCCATTTCCAGTTCCTGTGCCGTTATTGTCCCGTTCTGCATGTTGCCGATTTCGCTCATCATCTCTGCAACTGCGCTGTCTGCTTTTTCACTCCTTACCTGGGCTGAAGTAGAAAACATAGATTGAAACCTTCCACTACCCACGCTGGAATAACTTCCATAGGTAAAGCCATGCTTCTCCCTGAGGTTCATAAACAACTTCCCTTCGGCTCCACCTCCCAACACCTGGTTGGCAAGTAATAAGGCGTGGTAGTCCGGGTTGTTCATCGGGTTATTAATCAAAGTAGCCAGGTGAATCTCTCCCTGCACTGCGCTTGGTAAATCAATAAAATTAATTTCGGTACTGGCTACATTTGCAGCAAGAGGGATCTGGGGTAATTCAAGTTTTTTTCCTTTCCAGTCGCCAAAGGCTTTTAATGCCAGGGTTTTGGCTGCACCC
>JBKJUT010000206.1:0-3873 GCA_046590515.1 Ferruginibacter sp. | reverse complement strand
GGAGATCCGATCATTGGCACCACCACAATGGAAGCGGTGGAATTATTTATGAACGATGATGATACTGATGCAATCGTTATGATTGGTGAAATAGGCGGTGGAATGGAAGCCGAAGCTGCTGAATATATAAAATCAACCGGAAATAAGAAACCTGTCATTGGTTTTATAGCGGGCCAGACGGCTCCTCCCGGACGGAGAATGGGTCATGCCGGCGCTATTGTGGGAGGCGAAGATGATACTGCCGCTGCTAAAATGAAAATTATGGCGGCCTGCGGTATACATGTAGTGGATAGCCCCGCCGACATTGGCAAAACAGTCGCCATTGCCATGAAGAAATAATTCCTGATTTAACCCAAACACCCGGACTTTCTTTATACTGTAAAGTTATTGCAGAGGTAACCTCTATGCATACTTACCTCCATCCTAAATAAAGGTTAAAGAATTCAAGCTCTTTTTTTTATGAAAAATGGCTAACCTTTACATCTCTACCCCTGCCCACTTCTTTTTGCTCATTAAACCCGGAAACATGCATCATATAAAATCCTTTTTATTATTCTTATTATTCATATTGTTCATTTTTAATTTGAAGGCACAGAAGACGAATGATTACAATGCAGACTGGAATATGGTGGCAGGTTTTGAAAAGAAAGGATTGACACAGTCAGCTTTAAAACAGGTAATCCTTATTTTCAATAAAGCCCTGGCTGCCGGCAACGAAGCTCAGCAGATAAAGTCTGCCATGTACCAGATGAAATACCGGAACATGGTAGAGGAGGACAATAGTATCAAAAATATCTTTTATTTAGACACCCTCATTACACGCACCCGCCCACCTGCCCGGAATATTCTGCAAAGTATGCAGGCAGAAATACTCTGGAATTACCGCAATAATCACCGGTATGAATTGTATAACCAGACTGCCCTGCTGGAAGAAAACAGTACCGACATTGAAACGTGGAGCCTGGTCAAACTGAATGAAAAGATTGCTTCATTATATAAAGCTTCCATCAAAGAACAGGAGTTATTGCTGAATGTATCCCTGAAAGGATTTGACGCCATTTTAGAAAAAGGAAACAGCCGCCAATTACGTCCAACCCTATATGATCTACTTGCAAACAGGGCCCTCGTTTATTTCACTAATGAGGAAAATACAGTAACACAACCTTCTTATAAATTTATAATAAACGATAGCAGGGTTTTTACTCCGGCAGTAAATTTTATCCAGTTAAAATTCATTACAAAAGACAGCACTTCCCTTTATCTTGAAGCCCTGAAAATCTACCAGGGACTGCTGAAGTTTCATTTACAGGATGTCCAAAAAGATGCTTTACTTGATGCGGACCTCTCCCGTCTCGAATTTGTGTATACACACGGCGTGTTTGCTGATAAGTATCAACTTTATGAAAAGGCACTGATCAATATTGAGAGCAATTACAACGGGCTTAAAGGTGTTGCCGAGGCTATGTATTTACGCGCGCAGTTATATGTTCAGAAAGGCAATCAATATAATCCCTTAACTAATAAATCATTCCAGTTTGAACTTAGAAGAGCGGTGGAATTGTGTACGCTTATAATATCAAAGTATCCAGGTTCAGAAGGAGCCATACATGCGCAAAGTCTGCTGGCCCAATTGAAGCAACCTTCCCTTGTTTTGCAAACAGAAAAAGCCAATATCCCTAACCTGCCTTTTAAAACCCTGGTTACTTACCGCAATACCAAAGTTATTTATTTCCGTGTTTTTCGTACCAACCGCGAAGAGATAAAACAACTGGAAAAAGAAAATTACGAAATCAAGTGGAAACAACTGGTTGGGAAAAATGCGGTAAAAAGCTGGTCGGTTACCTTACCAGACCTAGGGGATTACCAGGCCCATTCCACGGAAATAAAAATAGATGGACTTCCTGCCGGCACCTACTATATACTGGCCGGGCTGCGTCCCGATTTTAATCTGTCGGAAAACATACTGGCAAGAATGATCACCTATGTAACGGATATAAGTTATATCATCAATAACAATAAAGAATTTTATGTATTAGACCGGAACTCAGGCAAACCACTGCCTGGTGCGGAAGTGCAACTCTGGTCGAGTCAATATAATTACAGCACCCGGAACTATATAGAAATAAAAAAAGAAAAATATATCGCAGGTTCAAACGGGCATATCCAGTTGCAGACCCCCGCAAATAAAAACCAGGATTATAATAATTATTTCCAGGTTACTTACCGGCAACAGGAGTTGTTTACCAATGATAGTTATTATACGTATGAATATTATAACAGGTCAAAGGAAAGAAGCAGGAAAAGCACTTTTCTTTTTACCGACAGGTCAATATACAGGCCCGGGCAAATTATTTATTTCAAAGGGATCATGGTGGCACAAGACAGTTTGAGGAAAGCCAAGGTTGTAACAAATACCAATACTACCGTAGTGTTGTACGACGCAAATCACCAACCGATACAACGGGTAAACCTTACTACCAATGAGTACGGTTCTTACAATGGCCGGTTCACCCTGCCTTCCGCGGGCCTGGCAGGCCAGTTCAGCATTTCAGATTCAGTTACCCGTTCAGCCAGTTTTTTTAATGTAGAAGAATATAAACGACCTAAGTTCCAGGTTCTGATTGATAAACCTGCTGGCACCTACCGCCTAAATGATTCAGTAAAAGTAACCGGTAATGCCAAAGCGTATGCAGGAAATAGTATTGGAGGTGCAATAGTAAGCTACAGGGTCATCCGTAAAGTGCGTTATCCTATCTGGTTGTTTAGCGGTTACAAAATATGGCCGCCTTACAAACAGGATGAGGTGGAGATTACGAATGGAATTACTGTCACGGATGAGGAAGGCAGCTTTTCCTTTAATTTCAAAGCCATACCTGACGAAACAGCTGACAGGAAAAACCAGCCGGTGTTTCATTTCGAAGTGATTGCTGATGTAACGGATATTAATGGAGAAACAAGATCCGCAACAACGTCGGTTGCTGTAAGTTACCAGGCATTGCAGTTAACTATTGAGATCCCTGAGGCAGTGAGCATAGATTCAGTGCCGGTGATTATGGTTAAGAGCACTAATATAAATGATGTGTTTGAACAGGCACGGGTTACCGTTACCCTTCACGAGCTGATATCGCCAGGAAAAATTTTCCGTGAACGATACTGGTCTGTACCCGATATGTTCGTAATGAACCGCCAGGAATACGAATCTGCTTTCCCCGAAGACGCATATGCAGACGAAGACCAGGTGACCCGCTGGCCGGCAGGAGCTAAAAAAGCTGTAAAATCGGATACTACCTCGGTAAATGGGAATTGGCAATTGGGAACCGGACGTTTAAGTGCCGGCTGGTATAAACTGGTTGCCACCAGCCTGGATAAATATGGTGATACAGTAAGGGCTGAAAAGTTTTTTGAAGTAGTAGACCCTCTTAAGACCACCCAGGCCATACAACTCAGTGTGTCATCTAAAACCGGGATTCCCGGCCAAAACATTAAGTATAATTTAGCCACAGGATATGATTCACTTTATGTGATACACCATATACTAAAAGTGGAAAAACCGGCAGATGAAAAATTTTTAAATATCACATCTTCCTTTCCATTCACCAACAAAATAATGTTAACAGAAAATGACAGGGGCGGGGTATTGCTTAGCTATGCATTTGTAAAACATAACCGTGCCTATAACGGGAAAGAAGCGATTTCTGTTCCCTGGGATAATAAAGACCTGCAGTTAACTTTCGAAACTTTCCGCGACAAGCTCTACCTGGAGAAAAAGAAACCTTTAAAGTAAAAATCCGAGGCAATAAAGGAGAAAAAGCAGGTGCTGAATTGCTTGTAAGTATGTACGATGCTTCTCTTGACCAGTTTAAGAAACAGGAT
>JBKJUT010000205.1:0-4324 GCA_046590515.1 Ferruginibacter sp. | reverse complement strand
CTTCAAAACCGCCACGTCCCTGGCTGGCTGTTTTAAGAGAGGAGATATTAAAATCGTAACTAACGGCAACTGATAGTGGATTTTTTTGAATTTTAGCCACAGGAATAAAGGCATCTTTGTAACGCAATAAGCCACCTAAATGAAAAAGATACAGCGGATCCGAATAATCACCCAGTTTCCAGGTATAAAAAACACCGCCAATTGTTTCCCGGTAAGTGGATTGGCGGGAGTGATCTGCCTGGAATGTAAGGTAACCGGCATCGTTCACCGCAAACCTGAAACCTGCGGAACCCACCCATTTAGGTGCCATCTCGTTGCCAGCACTGTAAAAGGATACGTGAGACGCTTTATTCAAATGATGCAGTGCTAGCCCAAGGAAGATATTATTGTCTTCTAACCCGCCAACCTGTGAATTAAAACTCATTCCTACACCCGCATCCAGGTAATTGTAACTGTTTTTCAGATTTCCTTCCCCATCAGCCAAGCCAGGATTGAAGACTGTGCCATCAAACTGGCTGTTAGTGGTTATCCTGCTGCGGTCAATTCGCCGCTGTACCCATCCGCCCATCAAACCCATGGATAAGTACATATTTTTATCCGCACGCAGCGACTTATGATAGTTGAGCACTGGTAACAGATGAGTGGATGTCATGGCAATAGTGCCCGCCCGATCGTAAAGAATCTGGCCGCCCACAGTTACAAAATCATCTTTCGGACCTATAGGATATTTGCGCTCGCCGTTAAAAGATCCGGTGAGGTAAGGGACGGTTACACTATTCCATTGTGTCCGGTACACCGCCTGGAAACGTACATCGCCGGAAAATATGCCCGCCAACGCCGGGTTCCTTAATAAAGGGGTTTCAAAAAATTGTGAGAAATGAATGTCCTGCGCTTGCAGGGTGTTACCCAGGTACAGGAAAAGGCAAGCCCAGCTAAAGAACCTCTTCTTCCAAAGATGAAATAAAGGGTATAGGTGAATCAAATTACTTCAATTAGGTGTTCAGAGCTAAGAGGCAAAAATCATTCCGCTTTGACTTGAAAACCTCGCCAGCAAAGGATGAAGTTGCTATCGTATGGCATAAAAAAGCCCATCCGGTTAAAGGACAGGCCATTATATAATTATCTTAAATTTTAAACGGCAAAACTTTCGCCACATCCACAACTCCTGCTCGCATTGGGGTTATTAAAAAAAAATCCTTTGCCGTTCAGCCCATCACTGAATTCCAATTCGGTATTTACCAGGTAAAGAAAACTTTTAAGATCAGTAACTATTTTGATTCCTTTGTCTTCGAACTGCTGGTCCATAGGTTTTACTTCGTTGTCGAAGTCAAGCTTATAACTTAAACCGCTGCAGCCACCACCTACTACCCCTACACGCAAAAAATAGGAAGAGTCTCCGGTTACACCTGCATCCGCCATCAGTTGCTCCACTTTGGATTTTGCCTTGTCACTGATATAAATGCTGTTATCTGTTGCTACCATTGCCCGGATTACACTTTTAGTTTTTAATGAACTACGCTTTCTTCGAATTTAATCTGTTCCAGACCGTTCTTCACGCGGTAATCATTAATAGCTGCTTTTATAGCATCTTCTGCCAGCACACTACAGTGAATTTTAACCGGGGGAAGATTCAGTTCTTCCACGATGTCCATGTTATCGATCTTTAATGCATCATCCACGCTTTTTCCTTTTAACCACTCAGTGGCCAGGGAAGAAGAGGCAATGGCAGAACCACAACCAAAGGTTTTGAATTTAGCATCAGTGATCATACCGGTAGCATCATCTACTTCAATCTGCAACCTCATCACGTCGCCGCACTCGGGTGCGCCTACCAACCCGGTTCCTACGCTTTTGCTGGATTTGTCCAGGGTTCCCACATTTTTGGGATTCTGGTAATGATCAATTACTTTTTCTGAATATGCCATGTTATTTAATTTGAATTTTGTGAGCCAGTTTACCTGGTAATTTATTTATTTCAATTTTTAGTGAGCTGCCCATTCAATGGTGCTCAGGTCAATCCCCTCTTTATACATCTCCCATAACGGGCTCATCTCTCTTAACTTAATTACTGTTTCACTTATTGCCTTGATGGTATAATCTATTTGTTCTTCAGTAGTATACCTTCCCAAGCCAAAACGCAATGAACTATGTGCCAGGTCATCGCCAAGTCCAAGAGCTTTGAGTACGTAACTTGGTTCCAGAGAAGCTGAAGTACAGGCTGAGCCTGAACTAAGCGCAATATTTTTATTGAACCCCATCAAAAGGCCTTCACCTTCCACATGCTTAAAAGAGATATTGCTTACATGAGGCAGCCTGTGTTCCGGGCTTCCATTTACATATGCTTCTTCCAGCATCAATAATGATTCTTCCAGCTTATCTCTTAATTTACTGATTCGTTTGGTATCTGCTTCCATATCCAACATACACAGTTCGCATGCCTTACCAAATCCGACAATGCCCGGTACATTAAGCGTGCCACTGCGCATTCCTCTTTCATGACCACCGCCATCGATCTGGGCCGTAACTTTTACACGCGGATTCTTGCGGCGGACATACAAAGCACCTACACCTTTAGGACCATACATTTTATGTGCCGTGAAAGCCATCAAATCTATTCCATCCTTATTCACATCAACCGGAATCTTCCCAACGGCCTGGGTAGCATCGCTAAATACCAGGGCGCCATGTTTACGGGCAATAGCACTAATCTCTTTAATTGGCTGCAATGTTCCAATCTCATTGTTTGCATACATGATGGCTACCAGGATGGTGGTAGGACGCATAGCCGCTTCCAGCTCTTTCAGGTCAATCATCCCTTCTTTATTCACTTTAAGATAAGTAACCTCACCTCCCAGCTTTTCAATGTGCTTGCAGGTATCCAATACAGCTTTGTGTTCTGTAGTAGCTGTAATGATATGATTACCTTTTGAGGCATACAT
Source organism: Ferruginibacter sp. (assembly GCA_046590515.1). Taxonomy (GTDB): domain Bacteria; phylum Bacteroidota; class Bacteroidia; order Chitinophagales; family Chitinophagaceae; genus Ferruginibacter. The sequence continues at coordinate 1,385 of JBKJUT010000205.1, read as the reverse complement.
TTCAAAAACTCCTTTAATACCCAGGTTATCCGCTTCGGTAGCACCTGAAGTAAATATGATTTCCTTAGGGTCAGCACCAATTAGTTTGGCAACCTGCTCTCTTGCATAATCAACAGCTTCTTCTGCTTCCCATCCAAACGGATGATTCCGGCTGGCTGCATTACCAAAATGCTCCAGGAAATAAGGAGTCATGGCCTCCAAAACTCTCGGATCCATTTGCGTGGTAGCATTGTTATCTAAATAAATCGGCAACTTCAACATATATCAAATAAGTTTTTTAAAATTCTTACCCTGCAAAATTACTATAAAAGGTTTTATTTTAGTGAACCAATGTTGGGATTAACCACCTAATTACGTATTTCGTAACCAAATCAGGTGTATTTCAATGTTCACACTTTAAATTTAACAGATGCTTCACCCTGAACATATCGGAATAGCGGTTAAAAAACTGTCGGTTTCAGTGCCAATATTCGAAAAATTACTTAACACTCTTTGCTACAAAAGAGAGGTGGTGCCTGGAGAGCAGGTAGAAACTGCATTTTTCCAGCAGGGCCAGACAAAAATTGAACTGGTACAAGGGGATTCAGCAGACGGTGTAATACAACGGTTTATTGAGAAAAAGGGAGAGGGATTGCACCATATTGCATTTGCAGTAGCAGATATCCGTACCGAGATGAGTAGATTACAAAAAGAAGGTTTTGTATTACTTAATGCAGAACCAAAAGAAGGGGCAGATAATAAACTGGTATGTTTTCTACATCCAAAAGATACCAATGGTGTATTGATTGAGTTATGCCAGGAACGTGCGGTTTAGGAAAAATAAAACAGATTTATTGCAGGAACGGATTTTGAATTTTTTCTTCCCCTATGGTTGTTGCTGCTCCATGGCCGCTGTGCACACTGGTCATACCGGGCAAAGTCATTAATTGGTTTTGTATACTGTCGATAAGGGTCGGATGGTCTCCGAAAGGAAGGTCTGTGCGGCCAATACTCCGGTTAAATAAAGTATCCCCGCTTATCACGAATCCGCCCGCTTCATCATAAAAGCTTACGCTTCCCGGGCTATGGCCGGGCGTAAATAAAATTGTCAACCTGTCCTTTCCTAACTCCAGGCTGTTGCCAGGTACCAAGTATATAAACTCACCCTGGTAATTATCAAAAGGCATATTATACATCAGGCCGCTGGCGGGGGCCATATCCAGCATTTTTTTCTCTTCGGGATGAATCTGCAACACCAGCCCGAATTTTTCCGCTACAAACTTATTTCCGAATACATGGTCAAGATGACAGTGGGTATTCAACAATAACCGGGGTTGTAAACCCTGACTGGTAATAAATTGTTCCAGTTCCTCTTTCTCATTGTCGAAATAACATCCGGGATCAAT
>JBKJUT010000250.1:0-2968 GCA_046590515.1 Ferruginibacter sp. | reverse complement strand
GAAAGCCATCTGCTTAATCCCTTTGGCCACCCCGCTCTTCCCGAATTCAGGTGAAACAATAAGGCCGCTGTTGGCTACAAAAGATTCGTGGCTCCACACTTCTATATAACAGAAGCCGACCCACTGTCCGCCAAGGGTCAGCGCAATTACGGCTTTTCCTTCAATAATCTTTTGTGCTATATATTCCGGGGTTCTTTTGGCAATACCGGTCCCCCTGGCAAGAGCTGATGTGGCCATCTCAGAGGTAATTGTATCTGCATATATAGTATCAGTTAATATGGCAGCACGAACGATAATATCCTGGTTATCCAATTTTGTTATAATTGAAGGTGAAATAAAATAGGTGACGCTACGGGCGCTGGGTCGGGGGGATTTCTTTACTGATAGGGGCAGTTTGTATTGCTAGGCCTATCAGCAACCACATCGTACCTGTCTTATAAAACAGGTGGAAAATACAGGAAGGAAGTTTAAAAGAATCGTTTTCAATTATTTTCTCTAACTAATGAATGGCAAATATAAATGAACCACGGGATTTTACTCTTGTATAGTAATAATTTAACAATTGTACTAAGTACCGGTTATCATCGTCGGGTTAGAGTTTCTCCAGTCAATACCACTCAGAAAAAACGTTTCTAAAATTAATTTCAACAGATCATTCCAAAAGAGGTAATACATCATAAGAATTTTATAAAATATAATGTGCATGCCCCGATGTGTAACATTTGTCACGTATCAGCCCGGCATATTTGAGAAATTGCAGCATGATTGATTTTATTAAAAAATTATTTTCACCAGGGACAGACTTTTCCAGGTTGATAAATGACGGTGCTGTGGTAGTAGATGTCAGAACAACAGGGGAATACCAGGCAGGTCATATCAAAGAATCGAAAAATATTCCGCTTGATTCCGTTAAAGCCCGGACCGGCGTGTTGAAAAATCTGAATAAACCGGTTATTACAGTTTGCCGGAGCGGTAAGCGGAGTGGAATCGCCAGGTCAATATTAGCCAATGCCGGTATAGAAGCCTATAACGGAGGGCCATGGACGAATATTAAAAAATTAATGCAGTAACTATGAAAGTACTATCAGCAGGATGGAATTTTATGAGGATAATACGGCTTGTTTTGGGTGTGGCAGTATTTATCCAGGGGATTGTTTCTAAAGATGTTTTGACAATTATAACAGGCTTTATTTTTGGAGGTATGGCCTTAGCCAATGTGGGTTGTTGCGGAGAGAATAGCTGTGCAGTCAATACCTCGCCACTTAAAAATCAAAATAGTCAAATTGAAGAACTGGATAATAAAAAATAAACTTTTTTGGATAGGAGGCTTTACCGGTGCCATTGCAGGCTTCCTCTACTGGAAATATGTAGGATGTATAACTGGTAACTGTGCCATTACATCGAACCCTGCGAGGAGCACTGTTTATTTTGGCATTGCAGGCGCCCTACTCTTCAGTTTATTTAAAAAGCAAACCAATATTCCGGTGGAAAAAGAGGAGATAATAAGTAAAGTTAACTCCCAGCAGTAATTAAATACAGACACTGGTTTCTTTGCCGTCTGTAATCCTGTTCCGTATAGTAAAATTTGATAAATGACTAATCTTAATGAATGCGGATATAATCCTTTAAAGTTGTATTTACCACTTTATAACCAACCAGACGCAAGTATGAAAGCACAAAATACACGACGAAACTTTCTGAAATTCTCCACCCTTGCCGGTTTAGGTATTACCTGCAACCCACTGTCCGCATTCCCCCAGACACAGGTGAACAGTGGGGAGAATGAAATACAATTGAAGAAAGGCCAGCGGCTTGTTTCACTTTTACAAACAACAGATGTGCACTGCCAGCTCCATCCGCACGACGAGATGTTTTGGGAAGATGGTAAAGCGATTTTCCGTAAGGCAGGTGGTTATGCCAACCTCGGCACCTACTTTAACAAGGCCCGAAAAAAAAATCCAAACACTTTTATCATAGATACCGGAGATATGTTCCAGGGCAGCCAGCTCAGCGTTGAAACAACCGGGCAGGCAATACAGCCCATATTAAATGAATTAGGATACAATTTATATATACCCGGTAATTGGGAAGTTGTGTACAACAAAGAAAACATGTTGAAACTGATGGGCGGGTTACACGCTCCAAAAATATGCGCCAATATGTTTCATGATTTGGGAAACGGTGTAAAGGGAGAATTGATTTTTCCACCATATTATACCTGGTATGCAGAAGGAATTAAAATTGGCTTTGTAAGTTATACTGATCCATTGGTTCCTATCAGGCAATCGCCGGCATACAGCGAAGGTATAATCTATACTTCCCCCGAAGAAAACCTAGCGCATTATGTAAAAATTTTGCGGGAATTAGAGCAATGTGATTTTGTAGTGCTGTTGTCTCACCTGGGTTTATCTCAGCAAATTTCTCTCGCAAACAGCCCGGCCTGTAAAGGAGTGGATTACATCTTCGGCGGCGATACACATGAAAGAGTACGCAATCCTATAGTCTGCAAATACAGTAAAGTAGTGGAACCGGGAGCCTTCGGTTCATTTGTAGGCAGATTAGACCTGGTAGTTGAAAATGGAAAGATTGTTAATGAACATTACACGCTCGATGAAGTAAACCCCCGTAAATACAAGCCTGACGAGAAAGTTGAATCCATAATAAAACGGAACGAACAACCTTTTAAAAATAACATTTCACAGGTTATTGGATACAGCACCATACCGTTATACCGGTACTTTGTAGTAGAAAACCCAATAGATACATTGATAATAGACGCCTTGATGTGGAAAATAAAGCCGGATATAGTTTTATCGAACGGCTTCCGGTTTTGTCCTCCAAACATTACTCCTGATGCCAGCGGGAATATCCCTGTTACACAAGGTTTCCTGTTTGATATGTTGCCGGTAAATTCCACAGTGCGAACGGGTAAAGTTACCGGGGAGCAATTAATCAACTGGCTTGAAAA
>JBKJUT010000327.1:0-5558 GCA_046590515.1 Ferruginibacter sp. | reverse complement strand
TTCCCTGGTTGTAGATATGATATGTTTTACCCTCTTCTAATTTCTCAATATATCGCATACTTAAAAATAAATATGCAAATCTGTGGAATGAAAGGGTTTTCAACCTGGGCACTCAGTAAAATACCCTTTGGACCCTGTCGGGGTTCGAACCCCGACAGGGCTAAGCATGGTACCCCAAAAGTTGTAATAACACATCAATTCAACATACACCTATTGAAAAAGCCACTCTAACTTGAGTGGCTTTTTCTTATTCAAAGTGTAAATACTAACTGCATCCTAAACTGTTGCCGCAATTAAGACATTTATAACAGGTGCCGCTACGGATAGTAATGTGCCCACATGTATTGCACGCCGGCGCATCACCCTGCATAGACTTATTGGCCGCGCTTATCGCATCCATATTCGCGACAGGTCGCGCACCATATGCAGCACGGTGAGCTTGCACTGCCTGCACCTGTGGTACTTTACCTGTTACCCTGACTTCACTTAACTCCTGTATACGGTCACCAATAGTAGGAGTATTGATATCCCAATCATCAGTGCCTAAATTTTCAACCTCTGGTTTATCCAAAACATGAACTAAATCATTGCGACCTAAATATTCATAGGCCAATGAACGGAACATGAAATCTATAATAGACGTAGTTGTTTTAATATTAGGATGATCTACCATTCCGGCTGGTTCAAAACGCGTAAATACAAATTTCTCTACGTATTCCTCAAGCGGAACCCCATACTGCAAACCGATTGAGATGGCTATTGCAAAACAGTTAAGCATACTACGCATGGTGGCACCTTCCTTTGCCATGTCTATAAAAATTTCTCCTAAAGTGCCGTCATTGTATTCGCCGGTACGTAAAAACAATGCCTGTCCATTGATCTTGGCTTTTTGTGTAAAACCACGACGTTTGGCCGGCAGGGAACGTCTCTCTACGATCATAGCTAACTGGCGTTTCAATGAAGTATCAGCACTGTTCTGCACTCTTTTATTCATCTCTTCCAGCAGTTCATCAATAGTTAATTTACCCATATCCACCAGCGGTGAAGCTGATGTAGTGTCCTGCACCTCTTGCTGTTCCTCGCTACTCACTTCTTTCTTCTTCTTATCTGATTTGTTACTCAGTGGCTGGCTAAGCTTCGAACCATCACGGTAAAGGGCACAGGCTTTTAAACCTAGTTCCCAACTCAGTCTATAAGAATCTGCAATTTCATCGATGTTAGCCTCGTTAGGAAGATTAATAGTCTTGCTTATGGCCCCACTCAGGAAGGGCTGAGCTGCAGCCATCATACGGATATGACCATGTGCATGAATAAATCTTTCGCCGGTTTGGCCGCACTTATTGGCACAGTCAAAAACTGAAAGATGTTCTTCTTTTAAATAAGGAGCCCCTTCCACAGTCATGGTTCCACACACATAAATATTTGCGGCCTCGATCTCTTCTTCTGTAAAGCCCAAAGCTTCCAGCAGGCTCCAGCCAAAATCGTTGTATTGTGAAGCAGTGAAACCTAATCGCTGCAGGCACACTTCTCCCAGGGTATACACATTGAAAACAAAGCCAATTTCAAAAGTGCTCGCCATTGCGGCATTCAGTTTTACCAGATCTTCTGGTAAAAAACCTTTGGCTGCCAGCGTCTCTTCATTTATTGATGGAGCATTTTTTAAAGTAGCATGCCCTTTTGCATAATTGACAATCTCTGCAATCTGCTCTTCGGTATATTTTAAGTTCCTAAGAGCTTGCGGCACACTTTGGTTGATTATTTTAAAATAACCACCACCACTTAATTTTTTGAATTTTACCAATGCAAAATCAGGTTCCACACCTGTAGTATCACAATCCATCACCAGGCCAATGGTGCCGGTTGGTGCAATAACCGTGGTTTGAGCATTACGGTAACCATTCTTTTCTCCTAATTGTACTGCTTCATCCCACGCTTTGGTAGCTGCCTTCAACAGGTAGTCCGGACAATACTTTGCATTAATACCTTGCGGCTTTATTTCAATACCCTCATAAGCATCCATGGCATCATATGCTGCTGCACGATGATTGCGCATAACTTTCAGCATATGCTTTTTATTCACCTCGTATTTATCAAAAGCTCCCAGGAACCCCGCCATTTCTGCTGAAGTCTTATATGCTACTCCAGTCATAATTGCGGTGATGGCACCGGCAATACTCCTGGCCATTTCACTATCATAAGCAATACCGCTAACCATTAACATACTTCCAAGGTTGGCATATCCTAAACCGAGGGTGCGGTAATCATAACTTAATTGGGCTACTTCTTTTGAAGGAAACTGGGCCATTAATACCGATACTTCCAGTACCACGGTCCATAACCGGCAGGTATGTTCGAAACCTTTTACATCAAAAGTATTGTTCGACTCATCGAAAAACTGGCGGAGGTTGACACTAGCCAGGTTACAGGCTGTATTATCAAGAAACATATACTCACTGCACGGGTTAGAGGCGCGGATCGGGCCGCCCTCGGGGCAGGTATGCCATTCATTGATCGTAGTATCATATTGAGTGCCCGGATCAGCACAACGCCAGGCGGCATAATTGATCTGTTCCCACAGTTGCCTGGCCTTCACACTTTTCATGGTACGGCCATCACTTCTTCCTTTTAATTCCCAATCTCCATCTGCATCCAGTACTTTGAAAAATGAATTGGGTATGCGAACTGAATTATTACTATTCTGGCCACTCACTGTGCGGTATGCTTCTCCTTCATAATCGCTGGGATATCCGGCTGCTATCAATGCGCCCACTTTCTTCTCTTCTTCCACTTTCCAGTTTACGAAATTGACTATTTCCGGGTGGTCCAGGTCGAGGCAAACCATTTTGGCTGCCCGGCGTGTAGTCCCGCCACTTTTAATGGCACCTGCAGCGCGGTCACCAATTTTAAGAAAACTCATCAGGCCACTGGAAGTTCCACCTCCACTCAGTTTTTCACCTTCACCCCTGATGCTGCTGAAATTTGTTCCTACACCACTACCATATTTAAATATCCTGGCTTCCCTTACCCACAGGTCCATAATTCCTCCATCATTCACCAGGTCATCCTCTACGCTTAGGATAAAACAGGCATGCGGCTGGGGGCGCTCATAGGCTGAACTCGATTTTTTAAGCTGTCCGTCTTTGGCATCCACATAATAATGCCCCTGTGGTTTACCTGTAATACCATATACCTCATGCAGGCCGGTGTTAAACCATTGCGGACTGTTTGGTACACATGCCTGGTTAAGGATTGAATACACTAATTCATCATAAAAAACTCCGGCATCTTTGGCTGAAGCAAAATATCCATATCGCTCACCCCATACACGCCAGCAATGTGCCATTCTATGCGCTACCTGCTTTGCAGTTGTTTCACGGCCTAAGGAACCATCTGGCTGCGGAACTCCTGCTTTACGGAAATATTTCTGAGCTAAGATGTCAGTTGCAATCTGGCTCCATTGCTTCGGCACTTCCACGTTATCCATCTGGAATACGACTTCCCCTGTAGGATTTTTAATTACAGATGTACGATAGTCGTATTCAAACATGTCGTAAGGGCTTACACCCTCCTTGGTAAACTGACGGCTGAATTTTAGCGCCTGGACCGGTTGCTTTTTTGTTGACATATATTTTTTAAGTTAGTAGGGTTAAGCTTGTGTAATTGTGTTTTGAAGGAGAACGAAAATATCTTTTTGGCAGGAGGAATCATATTCCATAATATCAACAATCTGTGGAAAAATAAAGTGGATAATTCATATACTCCATGTCACCTTGACTTTTATGAGTTGTACACGTTTTGTGGAAAGAAAAGATTTTTTTTAAAAGAAAATCTGACCTAATAAATTAAGGAATGTAGATTGTGAGATGATTGCAACAGTTTAATAATCCCGGGAAATTTTAAATAATGAAAGTGGTGATTCAACGCGTAACTGAAGCAGGTGTGAAAACCGGTAGCGGGCACAACGCTCAAATTGGTCCGGGCCTCCTCGTGCTGGCAGGTATTGAAGACAGTGATAATTCAGAAGATATTGAATGGCTTGGTAATAAGATTGTAAACCTCCGCATCTTTAATGATAAAGAAGGGGTGCCCAATATTTCTTTAATAGAAACAGGTGGGGACCTTTTACTGATCAGCCAGTTTACTTTGCAGGCATCCACCAAAAAAGGGAACCGTCCCAGTTATATAAAAGCCAGTAAATCCGGTGTGGCACTACCGCTCTACCATTCCTTTATTGACAGGCTGGAGCAATTGCTGGGAAAAAAGATTTTCACAGGTGAATTCGGCGCTGATATGAAAGTGAACCTTTTAAACGATGGCCCGGTAACCATAATAATCGATTCAAAAAACAGGGATTAAAATATTCAATATGACAATTGACGAAGCCCAAAAAACCGTAGACCAATGGATAATCACCCTTGGTGTCAGGTATTTCAACGAACTGACTAACCTGGGAATTCTTATGGAAGAAGTAGGTTAACTTTCCAGAGTGATGGTACGTACTTATGGCGAGCAGTCTTTTAAAGAAAATGAAAATGCCGGCCAACTGGAAGGAGAACTGGCCGATGTTTTTTTTGTACTGATATGTATCGCCAATCAAACCGGTGTCAACCTGACCGGGGCATTGCAAAAAAGCCTTGATAAAAAAACCAGCCGCGACAGTCTCCGCCATCGTAACAATGACAAGTTAAAATAGCCCATCAGAGTGTGGTAATTTGTGTAATACTTTTGAAATATGAAAAAATATCTCCTGCTTACCGTGTCCTGTATGATGTTGATGATAGCAAACGGCCAGACTTTGCTGGTCAGTGGCCCCTGGGCAGGCAATGTAGACTATCGAACGGCTACAATATGGTGTGAAGTATCCCCGGCAGTTACTTCAGTTGCAGTGAAATACTGGGCTGAAGGATTACCTGCCGAAGCATTTATAAAGAAATACGTAGGGCAGCTGGGAAAAGAATTTAACCCGGTTAAAATGGAACTTACTGGTCTGAATATGAATAGTCATTACCAGTATTCTTTGATTATAAATGGTAAAACAGCTTTAGTGCCGTTTATGACTCATTTTAATACAAAAGATCTTTGGCAATACAGGAAGCCTGCACCCGATTTTAATTTCCTGGCAGGAAGCTGCTCCTATTTTAATGATACCCGGTTCGACCGTCCGGGTAAACCTTATGGAATGGATTCTTCAATTTTTACAACCATGGCCGGTAAAAAAGCTGCTTTCAACCTTTGGTTGGGAGATGCATGGTATACCCGGGAAGTTGATTTCAATAGTACCTGGGGACTTAATTACCGTGCTTCCCGTGACCGCAGTATGAAAATAGTTCAGCCCTTTATGGCAGCTATGCCCCATTATTATATCTGGGATGACCATGATTACGGTCCAAATAATTCCGGCAAAAGTTATTTATTTAAAGAGGAAAGCCGTGCAATATTCAGGGAGTATACCCTTAATCCAAATTATGGGGAAGAGGGTAAAGGGATTTATACCAAAATCAGCTACAGTGATGTGGATCTCTTCCTCATGGATGACCGGTACTTCCGCAGCGAAAGTA
>JBKJUT010000200.1:0-10742 GCA_046590515.1 Ferruginibacter sp. | reverse complement strand
CACACGTCTGGTCGGCGTGGGGTCGCAAGTTCCAATCTTGTCATCCCGACATAACACAGCCCATAATTATTATTACCTGTCTTTTTTGATAAAGGTTATTAAAAAGTCTTATTCAGAATTTTATATCAGAATGATATTTTATTTACCAAATATATTTTTTAATTCAGCAGAAACCAATGCCTGCGCTTCTTTAGCTTCAGCTACCACTGCAGCCATGCCAAAAAATTCATGTGTGGTTCCTTTATATAATTTATAATTTGTGGTGATACCTGCTTTTTTTAAATTATCTGAAAGAACTTCTCCTTCACTTCTTAAAGGGTCATATTGAGCTGCAATAATTGTGGTAGCAGGCAAATCTTTAAGGTTGGCATCTACCAGGGAGATCATTGGGTTTGATCCGTCTGATGGGCTGTTCAAATATTTTTCAAAAAACCACTTCATTAAATCTGAATTTAATGGTACCGTTTTCTCACTTTCTTTGTAAGAAGGGGTGGTGAAATCATAACCGGCAATAGGGTAAACCAATACCTGGTACACCGGCAATTGCAATCCTTTATCCCGCGCCATCATGCTAACCGACATCGCCAGGTTACCCCCGGCACTTTCGCCTACTAACGCAATTTTTTTTGCATCACCGTTTATTGATTCTGCATTTTCTATAACCCATTTATATGCTGCGTAACTGTCATTATGTGCAGTAGGAAACTTAAATTCAGGAGCCTGCCTGTATGCAACAGAAACCACAATGGCTTCAACCTGGTTAGCCAGGCCCTGGGCAGATGCATTATACGTATCGAGATCAGCAATTACCCATCCTCCACCATGATAATATACAATAACAGGATATGTTCCCTTACCGGTTTTTGGCGTGTAAATTCGAAGGTGAATCATTCCTCCCGCCACAGGAGTATCTTTACCAGTAGTATCCACATTATTTGGCGGCAAACTTATATTATGTTCCGCTATTACCGCATTGGCAGCGTCTGCAGGGGAGGGTTGTTTCCTGGCATCCGGGGCTTGCAAAGAGGTTATCGGTGGTGCATTATAACTGATTAATTTTTCAATTACTACAGCCATCGGATCTGTCATTTCCGATCCCCATGAAGGTTTGGCACTGGCCGGCTTAAGTTCATTTTTTTTATCTGTCATAGTATTTGTATTTATAGATTCTTTACTTGTATTGTTTGTATTATTTCCACACGAAATAATAAATAAACAAAATGTGAGTGTTATTATAGCAGGAATGTTTTTTAAATAAGAGCCTGATTTCATAATAAAGATTTATGGCTTTTACTATTACGAGAAGCAGTTCTACTTGGTTTGTCATAGATTCAGCTTTACTTACATGCAGCGAACGCTATAAACAGGTATCAACCGGAAAATTTTGTACTTGGAAGTCTTAAATACCGGGTACACAAAAAACGGCGGATCAAAGACCCACCGTTCAAAAATTTCAGGAAGTATTAAAACTTCGCAGCTATGCTGATAAAAAATGTGCTGCCGTCAGCGGGCAAAGCTCCCGGACCAGGATATCCGCCTGCCCGGCGTGTGAAGTACTTTCTATCTGCCAGGTTGTTTACCCCGGCTTTTACATTCAGGTTTTTAGAAAATTTATATGAGGCAGTAAGATCAATTATTGTGTAAGAAGGAATGAGGCCGGTATTCCCGTTTGCAGAAGGCGAAAGGGTATTATTTGCATCAGAATAAGATTCACCCACATAACTGACCTGGCCGGTTATGAGTAGACCTTCGCATCCCAGGCTAAGCCCGCTGCGGATTATTTGGTTAGGTGCATTTTCAATTTTTTTACCTTTCGTGGCGGCATTTTTAAAATCACTATTATACCGTGCATCGGTGTACCCATAGGATGTAAAGAGGATGATATCTTTTTTGGTATTTTTGGAAAAAGCACGCAGAGGATTAAATTCTACATATCCTTCAAAGCCTTTACTGGTACTTGACCCCACATTTGTGATCAACCTGTAACTGGCAGGTATAGAAGCAGGCGGGTTAATAACTGTAACTGTACCTACCCGGTTATTGTATTGCAGGTAAAATCCACTTACATCAAACTGGAGATATTGTTTTATTTTTCCCCTGAAGCCCAGGTCAATATTATACCCACGTACATCTTTAAGTTTCGGATCCACCAGGTCGGTCGTAGGTGGAGCCTGTAAATTCGCAAACTGGATAGGCCTGTATGCCTGTGCGTAGTTGGCATAAATTTCTGTGTGAGGTGTAGTATGAATTTCTGCTCCTACTCCCCCCAGCACGAAGCTCCTGGATCTTTTAATATTCTGTAAATAAATTTCCGAACCATTCTGATCAGTTCCGTTTAAACCGGTGGCAGCACCTTCCAGCCACTCATAACGCATACCTGGTATTAGCAGAACCTTATCAGTGATCCTGAAAATATTTTCTACAAATGCTGCTGCATTCCTGGAATCAAAAGAAATATCTCTCTGGTACTTTCCACTTATACTCATATCGTAATCAGTACCGGTTGTACCTTTATTTGTTGACCTGCGGTGCGTGGTACCTGTGTAAAGCCGTATTCCACCTGATAATGTATTTTTCATCCGCCCGATTGTATAATCAGTTATTACCCTGCTTTCCATGCCATAATTCCTGTAATTATCTATTAAAATATCCCGGCTGTTATATTCACCCGTGGCTTTCACGATTGAATCTTTTACTGTGATGGATTGTAGGAAACCTACACTATTCCGGTCGCCAATGGTTGCAAAAAATTTTGTAGTCCAGCGGGTTTTATTAGCCTGGTAAGTAGCTATTAATGCAGGTGTAGTCCAGCTTATGTTAAACCAGTTGCGGCTCCGGAAGCTGGATCTTGCCTCTGTATATACCAGCGAGTCGGGTAAGCCACCGGGTTGCTGGCTCCGGAAACCGGAATGCATTACTTCAGCGGTTACACGAAATTTTGGGGTCAGGTTATACGTAACTGTTCCAAATCCTGAATTGGTAAAATAATGGCTGTTTTTGCGCCAACCGTCTCCGTTGCGGTGATCCAGGAATGCATAATAATGCACTTTATCTTTTCGGCCACCAATTGCATTGTAACTATTGAACAGTGCATTGCTTCCTACAGTTTGCTGGGTTTCAAATTCCAGAGATTTGTTGATCTCACTTCCATTGCGTAATATATAGTTTACCATTCCGCCAAATTGAGGACCATATTGCAGGGACCCCGCACCTCTGACAACCTCTATCCGCTGCACACCTTGTAATTGAGGATTGTAATATGCTTCCGGGTAACCGAAAGGATCGGCTGCAATATCATATCCATTCTGACGTATATTAAATTCCCAGCTCCTGTTAGGGCTGAGGCCGCGGGCTGCAATTCCTACCTGTATTCCACTAGGATCGCTTTCCCATACATGAATACCCGGAACTTTGGCCAGTACCTGGCGCATGGTATTGGTGGCAGTATTTCCCTGCACATTATCGAGCACGATTAAAGTACTTTTTTTGCCGGCATAAATATTTGTGCCGACAATCTCAGGCATTTGTTGGTAATCACTCTTGCTTCCCCTTCCAACTATGGTAACTTCTTCGAGGTTTTTGTGAGACATGGTATCTGCAGTATACCTGGGTGATACCTGTCCATAACTGCTGAAACCTGCAATTACACAGGTTATTAAAATCATTTTTTTCATTAATCCTTAATATTTATGCGCAAAAGTCCGGGATGTGCCCCGGTATTACGTTACGCAATAAGGAAATCAGTTTATAGATATAGGAAAAATTGACTCTGGCTGTTCTGACCAGGTAAGTGCATTCCCAATGAGAAAATAGAAAAACCAGTCGCAAAAGGTCTGAACAGCATTCTTTTACAATTTGCAGGTATTATTGCTTGCTGTTCATAAATCATTATTTTTGAAAATTCTAAACCAAGCAATTACTGTTTAAAACTTATTATGCCCAATATCTTAATAATTGATGATGAAAAGGCCATTCGGAAAACACTGGTGGAAATTTTGAGCTTTGAAGGCTACGAGATCGAAGAAGCCGGGGATGGCGAGGAAGGTTTAAAAAAATTCAGTGGAAGGTCTTTCGACCTGGTATTGTGCGATATCAAAATGCCTAAAATGGATGGTATCGAATTTTTGGAAAAAGCAAAGCAGGTTAACCCCGATATTCCGGTAATTATCATCAGTGGCCATGGTAATATTGATACGGCAGTAGAAGCTGTAAAGAAGGGCGCATTCGATTATATCAGCAAGCCGCCGGATCTGAATCGTTTACTCATCACTTTAAGAAATGCTACGGAAAAACAGGAATTGGTTTCTGAGGCTAAAGTCTTGAAACGAAAGGTGAGTAAGGTACAGGAAATGGTAGGCCAGAGCGGGTCTATGGTTAAAATTAAAGACACTATTGAAAAAGTAGCTCCAACTGATGCCCGGGTTTTGATTACCGGTGACAATGGAGTTGGTAAAGAATTAGTGGCACGCTGGATACACGAAAAAAGCAACCGCAACAGTGGCCCTATGGTAGAGGTGAATTGTGCTGCTATCCCGGGAGAATTGATTGAAAGTGAATTATTCGGTCATGAAAAAGGCTCATTTACTTCAGCCATCAAACAGCGGATAGGTAAATTTGAGCAGGCTAATGGGGGAACGCTTTTTCTGGATGAGATTGGGGATATGAGTTTAAATGCACAGGCGAAAGTGCTGCGGGCTTTACAGGAAGGCAAGATCACCCGTGTAGGCGCAGACAAAGACATTAATGTAGATGTGCGTGTGATTGCGGCAACTAATAAAGATCTTTTAAAGGAGGTGGATGACAGGACCTTCCGCCTGGATTTATATCACCGGCTTGGAGTAATTATCATACATGTGCCCTCGCTTAATGAAAGGCGGGAAGATGTAGTGCCTTTAGTCAATTATTTCCTGGGATTAATTGCCAATGAATACGGGCAGCCCCGCAAACTGATAGATGCAGAAGCCCTGGATGCCTTGCAGCAATATAACTGGAGCGGCAATATCCGCGAACTCCGGAACGTGGTAGAGCGCCTCATCATTTTTTCAGGAAAAACCATCACTATGGAGGATATAGAGAGCTATGTACTACCTGGCAAAAGATAAGCGGTTGAAGTATTAACAATTAAGAAACAAGGCTGCAGCTTAATATTGCCTTGTTAAGGTTTCATATAAACAAACAATAATCATTAATTACACAATAGCATGGGTTGGATCATATTTATTATAGGTGTGTTAGGATGGCACATAGGAATGTATGGAATGTTCAGGAAGGCAGGTATAGAAGGATGGAAGGCATTTATTCCTTTTTACAATACCTGGTGCATGGTAGAAAAAATGGGGTTGAAGAAATTCTGGTTCTGGTTACAATTTATACCTGTGGCCGGGCAGTTTATCACTATCTGGATTACCATTAAATTCGTGGAACATTTCGGGCGGTTTGGTTTCTGGCATCACCTCGCTACCGTACTCATTCCGTTTATTTATTTCCCATACCTTGGCTTTTCCCGTGAAGAAAGATATGCGGGCAAAATGGTAGTGAGCAACTACCGTAAATCAGCATCACGTGAATGGATAGATGCGGCTGTTTTTGCAATTGTAGCCGCCACCATTATCCGCACATTTGTCTTTGAAGCTTATACTATTCCTACTCCTTCAATGGAGAAAACCCTGCTGGTGAATGATTTTCTTTTTGTAAGTAAGTTCAGTTATGGCCCGCGTATCCCCAATACACCTATAGCCATGCCGTTTGTACATCATACACTGCCTTATACCAACTCCAAATCATATTCAGAAATTATTCATATTCCATATACCCGTTGGTTTGCCAGCCCGGTACAGAGAAACGATGTGGTAGTTTTCAATTTTCCTGTAAATGATACATTGATTAATGATGAAGAGCACTTCGGCAGCCGGGTTACCTATTACCAGGCTGTACGTGAATTAGGCCGGGAGCGGGTTTGGCAGGATTACGGATCTCTTATAATTACCCGCCCAGTAGATAAACGTGAGAATTTTATCAAACGTTGTGTAGCTATTGGCGGGGATATGATCCAGGTGATACAGGGTAAAGTTTTAATTAACGGTCAACCTCAACCGTTATTCCCGGAATCGGAGCGTTATTACCGCTTAAGTTATCCTGCCAACACTTATCTTGATAAAGATAAACTGGCAGAAATGGGCATTCAAATACGTGAGGAGCAGGATGACCGTCGCCAATTGTCAGATGGTTCACTTATCGTAAATATTACTAACA
This sequence comes from Ferruginibacter sp., assembly GCA_046590515.1. GTDB lineage: Bacteria > Bacteroidota > Bacteroidia > Chitinophagales > Chitinophagaceae > Ferruginibacter. The sequence continues at coordinate 4,490 of JBKJUT010000200.1, read as the reverse complement.
GGGAAAAAGCTTCTTTGCAATTGCCCGCAGGTTATGGGCTGTCTGATTATATTTTACCTCCTGACCAGATGTTCCCGCATTTTGATGCATCCATGAAATGGTCTGCTGATAATTACGGCCCGCTATGGGTGCCGAAAAAAGGCAGCACCATCCGGCTTGATCCCGAAAACCTGGTGCGCTACCAGCGGTGTATAGAAGTGTATGAAGGCAATAAATTTGAAAACCGTAACGGGCAGGTTTACATCAATGATCAACCTGCTTCCACTTATACTTTTAAAATGGATTATCATTTTATGATGGGTGATAACCGGCACAATTCATTAGATAGCCGTTACTGGGGTTTTGTTCCCGTAGATCATGTGGTAGGTAAGGCCTCGCTGATCTGGTTTAGCTGGGAAGGTGGGCCACGCTGGAAGCGGATCTTTAATAAGATAAAATAAATCATTCTTAGATATTATTTGTAATTTCAGTAATCCTCCCTGCAGTAATGCATGGAGGATTTTTTATCATTAATGTTATAGTAACCGATATGAAACAGGAGAATTTACAGGTAAAATATGATGTGTATGAATCCATTTCCGATATGGCTGCGGATGATATTAAATTACTTGAAACAGCCAGGATGGTAACGTCTAAAGCCTATGCACCATATAGTAATTTTAAAGTAGGTGCGGTAGCACGCCTGAAGAATGGTGTGCTCTTATCCGGTACTAACCAGGAAAATGCTTCCTATCCCGTAGGAATATGCGCAGAAAGGGCATTACTATCTATAGCTTCTATGGAGCAAACCGGTGTACCCATTGATACAATCGCAATCAGCTATGAAAACGGCAATGGTGAAAGCAACAGGCCTATATCACCATGCGGAATGTGCCGTCAAAGTCTTTCGGAATATGAAACCCGGACAAATCAACCAATAAGATTGATTCTCAGCGGACAATCCGGCAAAATTTTTATCATTGAAAGTGCGGGTTTATTATTGCCTTTATCTTTCGGTGGTGAAGACCTGCGGTAATAAATAAGGAAGGCACTTTCCGTTATTTCCGGTACACAACCCGGTAAATAACTCCACTATAATCATCACTGATTAAAAGTGATCCATCCTGCATTACCTGTACATCTACCGGCCTACCTAAAACCTTTCCGTCATTCTGCAACCAGCCTTCGGCAAACGGGACATAACCCTGCACCTTACCTGCTTCATCGATTTTTACAAGGCTGACATTATAGCCAATTGGTTTACTCCTGTTCCAGCTTCCATGTTCTGCCACAAAAAGCTGATTGTGGTATTCAGCGCCAAACATAGTGCCTGTGTAAAAACGAATACCCAGCGAGGCTACATGTGGTCCCAATAGTTGTTCTGGCGCTTTGTAATCATTACAATTTTTTCCCTTTCCAAATTCAGGATCCAATATATTTCCCTGGTGACAATAAGGATATCCAAAATGCAGGCCGGCTACCGGAGCAGTATTTAATTCATCAGAAGGAACATCCTCTCCGAGGTTATCCCTGCCATTATCTGTGAACCATAATTGACGGCTTTTAGGGTGCCAGGTGAAACCAACTGAATTGCGTATCCCCTTTGCAAAAATTTCCATTTCCGAACCATCCTTATTCATACGGGTTATAGAAGCATATACAGGTTCAGGTCTGTCACAAATGTTACAGGGCGCACCTACCGGCACATATAATTTACCATCCGGACCGAATGCAATAACCTTCCAGCCATGATGTGCCTCTGTTGGAAATTTATCATAAACGACTACAGGCTTCGGGGGATTGGCCAATTGGCTTTCAATATTATCCAGGCGTAAAATGCTCGAAATAGTTGCGATGTATAAGTTTCCATCCTGGAAGGCAACACCATTAGGTGTATTCAATCCTGTTGCCAAAGTGTATACCTTATCTGCTATTCCGTCTTTGTTTGAATCTGTGACAGCATATACTTTGTCTGAACTCCGGTTCCCGACATATAAAACTCCAGAAGGGGAGAGGCTCATACTCCTGGCATCCGGCACTTCTGCATACACACTGATAGAAAAACCCGGTGGTAAACTTATCTTGTCAAGGTTGTATTTTTTATATAACGCTGTACTGTCGCCACCTGCAGCAGCCTGTTTATTTTTTGATTGGTTACAGGAGGTAGTACCAACTGCTGAAAAAGTGATGACAAGTAAAACAAAAAAAGAAATTTTCATAATTTTTACATTTAAAATAATGTCTGAACTCCGTGTGCATGTATTGCTTCATGTTCAAGCAGCCATTTTTTACGCCATAATTCTCCTGAGTAACCTACCAGGTCGCGTTTGCTCCCAACAATTCGGTGGCAGGGTATCAATAATAAAATATTGTTTCTTGCATTGGCAGTCCCAACGGCTCTGACAGCACCTTTGCCGCTGACTTTTATAGCAAGATCCCTATACGAACTGGTATTTCCAAAACCTATGGTGGTCAATTGCTGCCAGACTTTTTGCTGGAAATCCGTTCCGGTTTGCCGGCATGGAACGCTGAAATTAACCGGTTTCCCTTCAAAATACTGATGCAACTGATCGAGACATTTATTAACTGCAGAAGGCACTGGGGTAGTGATTGATGGTAATATTGTAATTCCGGAAGTGAAACAAAGCCTGGTAATCCATTCTTCATTACCAGAAACAAGAATGGTTCCCACAGGACTTTCAAAATATGTCGTTACTTCTGTCAAAGATTAAAAATACAAAATGGTTTGGCGGCCGGGCAATTTATTTGCCGTTTTGAAAACATGCACCATCCTCTATTGTACCATTTTACATTTAACCTATTTTATCGCCGTTGTTTACCGCGTTAGCTGGTTGTAACAAAACAACACCAGCCTGCGTATAGATTCCCAATACCAGGCACTCACTTGTATAATCTGCAATTTTTTTTGGCGGAAAATTAATCACAGCTATCACCTGCCTGCCCAAAAGGTCGGCTTCAGAATAAAGGTTGGTTATTTGAGCAGAAGAATTCAGTATGCCTGCTTCTCCAAAATCGATGCGGAGCCGGTAAGCAGGCTTTATGGCTTTGGGAAAACTATCCACAGCTGCAATAGTTCCTACCCGGATATCCAGCTTCTCAAAGTCTGCCCAACTTATCAAAATGAAATAACTTGAACCACTGAATCAAGATTGACAGGTCCGTAAATATGCGGGAATACTTCATTTACAGAAGGTGCCAGTTCCATTTTAAGGGGGGAGGCAAGCTTATCTTCATCTATATGCAATAACACGAGGTTTTTTTGACCTTTATAATATCTTTCCTGCACTGCAGCGAGTTGGTTTTCCCGGCAGGTATGTATAAATCCTTCCGATTGTAAAGAAGGTGCTTCGTACCGGCCCTTTTCCTTTGCTGTTTCCCAGGCAGTTTGCTGTGTAATGTGAAAAATCATGAGTCAAGCATATTTGCCAATGAAAGTAATTCATTCATTTTATATTGATTGATATCATTATCATAGCATTTGGCTAATTCTTCCAACAGGAACTGGATCACACGCTTATTGCTTAAAGGGCGGAAGTAGGAAGTAACAGGGGGAACAGATAATTTCTTAAAATAATTTTCAATGTCTTTGTGTGAATACATCTGGCCGCTGAGCGGGTCAATATAGAAGTTGATTTTTTCCGATGAATGTACAACGGGATTGACAGCAGCCTGCTCCTGGTCGAAGTAACCTAATATAAATTGCCGCGGAATATTAATGGCTTTTATAAAAATATCCAGTTGCTCACAAAGGATTAGATATATAATACCATTACTGATGGCATTGCCTTTTTTGGATTCAAGGGTTTTGTTTAAAAGAAAGGTATCAGGGCTGTCGTAACTTATCTCTACACCTTTTTGTTTATAATAATTATAAAAGATGCTGTTTAACACATTTACCTTTTCCATAGGTGTCAGGTAACTGTTGAGCTCCAGCCATATGTTCCGACGCAGTTTCTCGATTTCTTTGAGCACATCCTCTGTTTCCATTTCAGGATAATGATATCGTGCGATAAGCAACGCCCCTGTCAACAGGTCTCCCTGGCCATCTTTCCAGGCGGTAAAATCAGCGACGAGATCACGGAAATGCAGCCGGTGTATAAGTAATTCGATTCTTTCCTGGGTATCTTCATCGGCAATGGTTTCCCATAAATGTTCCAGGTTGGGTATAATATCCTTTCCAAATGATACGATTTTTTCGCACACAGCATTATACACATCCTCATCAGGATCATCAATCAGGTGAAATAATGCAGATAACTCTTTACTGGGTTTCAAATTGCAGATGTTTCATTGAAAGTCGGAAATAACGCCAAAAAAAAGAAGTTAAATTTTTCCACAACCGTGGAAAGTTTCAGCTTGCAAACAAATAATTATTGCATGAATATATACGCAAAAAATTCTACCTGGTTTTTTTTGCGTTCTTTTTGGCAGCACTTTTTTTGGCAGCGCTTTTCTTTGGTGCTGCAGGTTTACGCGCACCTTTTTTGTCG
>JBKJUT010000105.1:0-2619 GCA_046590515.1 Ferruginibacter sp. | reverse complement strand
CCAGCCGGGGTCCCGGCTCTTTTATTGGAGCTTCTACTTGTTTAATCAACCAGGGAAAGAAAAATATTTTCAATAGTAAGAATGTGAACATAGTAGCAAATAACCTGCCCATTAAATAAGTTCCATCCATTTCGAAGGCAGTAAATTCCATGAAGATGGCGCCCACTACCGAATAATTAAATATAAAATTAGTAGAGGAGCCTCTTAAGAAATAGAGATAGGAGGATCCGAATATACAGCCTAAAATGAACAGGGGCACAAACATCCCATAATAGCCAAAATCAATGTAACAGTCGGCAAAATAACCCAGGCTGAATGAAACCCCGCTCCGTGCAGTCAGGTAGGATATGCCGGTATACTTGGTTGCTTTCACTGATGGCTCCAGTTGTGGTTTATTGGGATTTAAGGCACGGGGAGTGAATACATAACTTAAAATTGACAGGATATTATCTCCGCCTTCATGGGGCAATACAGCAGGAACACGGTCCATGGTCTTGGCCAGGTGATAGGTATATTGAATCCGGTCAAAAAACTGGGCGGCGGCGAGGTCGAAATTATTTTCTCCGCCAGACAGTTCTACCAATTTATGAAAAGCATCTTCCTTACCCACACCCACAGTTTGTGTCTGGCTTCCCTTATTTAAATATCCCCGGTATTCTCCCTTGATACTTGTCCACATTACCGCAAGATAAAAGAGCATGATGATGGCTACCGCCGTGATGAAAATATGTTTCAGTTTTACCTGCAACAGGAAAGTAAGTACCAAAAAACCAATAAAAAACAATACGATCTTGAATTCCGAAAAGTAACTTAGAAAGCCGAGACCGAATTCTACCGCTATGGCCACAATTAATTCCCGCTGCAATTGTTTTTTTATGATCACCTGGAAACCAAACAACAAAAAAAACATCCATTTAATGTGTACCAGGCTTACTATAATTTGTGAAAGCCCGGAATAGAGGAAAGTTACAGTTCCAAGAGCTGCGGTTATAAAAAAAGCAGCGATGTAAGCTTTAAATGATTTTTGGATAGATAACCGGTCTGCATGTTTGCGCAGGGTTTGCAAGGAGATATCCGGTAATTTGTTTTGGAAATAGATAAGCGGAACAAACAGCACCACCAAACCTACGAAAGCTGTAATGGTAGCAATCCCGGTGTGTTCTGACCGATAGTTTATGTCTTTGTGAAAATAATTACTTAGCCATATACCGGCAGCGATCTGGATGAAATGATAAATAAAAATTATGGTGAATACTGAAGGTTTAAGGGGTTGTTGAATCCTGGTAAAGATGACATAAAAACATATCGATCCAAAAAAAAGGTAAAGGCCGTTTGTAAAAAACAGTTGGCTGATCAACAGGATCAGCATACACACCTGTGCACCATCATCAAACTTAACCCGGTTATATGTTTGTTCTAAACGCTTCAATCTCTTTTTTGTACTACGGCTTCTATTGCTGTACAAATATGGTCAAAACTCCATTGTGAAATCAGTTTCAGAGATTCATCTCCCATCTGCACAAGTTTTGTATTATTTTCCAGGCATGACAATATTGATTTCTCCAGGTCAGCCTCATCATTATTTCTGAATGTAAAACCATTTACGCCATCCTGCACAAGATCAGGGGCTGCACCGCAACCGGAACTTGCGATCACCGCCTTGCCACACGCCATTGCCTCATTTATTGCCAACCCCCAGGTTTCTGAACGTGAAGGCAGCACGAAAATATCTGAGACTCCATAAACTACCGGCATCATTGACTGGTTTTGAAACGGCATAAAGTGAATACGAAGATCATCTCCGGCCATTGCACACAGTAAATCCTTTGCTGGCCCATCTCCAAACACCACCAGGTGCAGATCCCGGCACTTAATATTACGGAAGGCCTTTATAAGCAGGCTTACATTTTTGTTACTATCCAGTTTCCCTGCATATACCACTACTCTGTCGGAAGGCCCGATTCCTAACTTATTTTTTAAAGCAATAATATCCTTCGCTCCAGCAATCACACCTTTTGAGAAGGATACATTATCTACTGCATGCGGTGCAAATACCAGCTTCTCCTCCGGTATACCCATTTCAAGAAAATATTTCTTATTAAGTGTACCCACAAATAAAGCAGAATTTATATGGCTATAAATCCACTTCAATAAAATCCGGCGAAAGATGTTTGTTACGGTACTGCGTGGTTGCAACAAATGAGAATCACCGCGGAAAAGCACAGGAATCTTTTTTGAGTTTGATACTATTAACTTCAGGTGACTTCTGTTAGCCCAGCCATACACCAAAAGATGGCTCGGTTTCCATTCATTGACCTGGGATTGTAATGTTGGATTATTAATTCCTGAAAAATGATGTGAGCCAGGGTTGCGGGCAATGTTTTTTACAAACACATGGTCATACCCGTCCAGCAATGGTAAATCCCATTTTATTTCTTTGCCGAAACCGGGATCATATACTTGCTCACTGGCAGCCTGGCCCCAGGTGTAAAACACCCTGATTGCTATTTTTCCTCTTTCCTGCAAACGCCGGAACAAAGGGGCGTTATACTGGATAGGATGAGTAGTTATAATAGCGAGTCGTTTCATATTACAGGACCGGGTACTTCTGCTTTATGC
>JBKJUT010000161.1:0-3849 GCA_046590515.1 Ferruginibacter sp. | reverse complement strand
GTAAAAAGATAATCACTTAACCGGTTTATATAAATGATCACGAGTGGGTCAACTTCTTCCTGGTGTTGGAGATGTACACATATTCTTTCGGCCCGCCTGCAGATACAGCGGCTCACGTGAATGGTAGACACAGTTACATCTCCACCTGGTAATATAAAGGATTTCATTTCCGGCAATACCGAAGTCATCCTGTCAATTTCTTTTTCAAGAAGAAAAATATCATTATCCTCCAGGCCGGGGATTTTCATACTGACTTGTTTTTGAGGGTCGCATGCCAGGGTAGAACCTATAGTGAAAAGCCTGTCCTGGATTTCCAGCAGAATTTCTCTCACGGGCTCATCTGTTACCAGGTCACGAACCAATCCTATATATGCATTGAGTTCATCTACTGTGCCATAACTTTCAATTCGTATATGATCTTTGGCAACTTTAGTTCCACCTATCAGGCTGGTCTTGCCCTGGTCTCCGGTTTTGGTATATATTTTAAATGCCATAATTGTAATTTAAACCGGCTGGGGAATAACAAAAGGTGCATGATTCAGCATATCACTTTCAACTATCCCATCACGTAAGCGAATAACCCGGTGTGCAAACAATGCAATATCTTCTTCATGGGTTACTAAGATAACCGTATTTCCATCCTCATGAATTTTACCCAGTATATCCATGATTTCGTGAGAGGTCTTTGAATCAAGGTTTCCGGTAGGTTCATCAGCCAGAATGATTGCAGGATTATTAATTAGGGCACGTGCAATAGCTACACGCTGGCATTGACCGCCACTTAACTCATTAGGTTTGTGATTCATCCGGTCCTGTAACTTAACTTTGGATAGCACGGCCGCTGCCCTTTCAGATCTTTCCTTCCTGTCAATTCCGCCATATACCAGGGGCAGGGCTACATTTTCAGCAGCGGTTAAACGCGGCAGCAGGTTAAACTGCTGAAACACGAAGCCGATTTCTTTATTCCTGACTGCGGCCAGGTCATTATCGGCCATACGACTTACATCACTGCCGTTCAGGATATAACTACCTGAAGTCGGTGAATCCAGGCAACCCAACAGGTTCATAAGCGTTGACTTGCCAGATCCACTTGGCCCCATTAATGCCACATATTCATTTTTTGAAATGGAAAGGTCAATATTCTTCAGCACCTGCAATTCCTGTTTGCCGAGATAATAATTTTTACAAATACCCGAAAGCTGGATAATTCTCTGCATATGCTTATGTTTTACTGATCACCTTCGGAACTTTAAAAAATTGGTCATCCTTTACCTGGGCATTTTGCAATGCAGATGGACGGCTGCACATACCATTTACCTCGTCTGGTCGCAATACATGAGCCTGTTGGGTAATGTGAAGAAGTGGCTCCACCCCTGAGGTGTCCAATTCATTGAGTTTATTTACGAACAGGATCATTTTTTCAAGATCGGATTTTATGGAAGCTTTTTCTTCAGTGTTGAACTCCAGGCGGGCAAGTTCAGCCAGTTTGTCAATAAGGTCATTATTTATTTCCATACCCGACAAATTTAGCTGCTTTCTCCCTTTAACACCTGAAGTTTTATATAAATGGAACTAATTATTCTTTGGGCAAATGTTTGGGAGAATGGTTTTATTATCTTCGCTCTCTTTAGTAAAAACAATGGCAGAGATTCAACCCGGAGCAGCAAATAACAATACAAATAAAGAAATAGTGATGAGCGGGATTCGCCCGACGGGTTTTTTGCACCTGGGAAACTATTTCGGTGCCATCCGGAATTATATCAGGATGCAGGAAGAATACAGGTGTTTCTTTATGGTGGCTGATCTGCACTCCCTTACCACCCACCCCGATACCCGTGAACTTAAAAACAATGTACACCGTGTTTTAGCCGAAAATATTGCCTGTGGCCTTGACCCTGAAAAAGCTACCATCTATTGCCAAAGTCATATTCACGAGACATCAGAATTATATCTTTATTTAAATATGCTTGCTTATAAGGGCGAGTTGGAGAAAACGGTTACTTTCAAAGAGAAAGTGAGGCTTAGCCCGGATAATGTAAATGCGGGACTGCTGACTTACCCGGTATTACAGACTGCAGACATTATATTACACCGTGCAGTGTACGTCCCTGTTGGCAAAGACCAGGAGCAACATCTTGAAATGGCCCGCAATTTTGTAAATAGATTTAACCACCGCTATGGAGATGTATTTCCCGAGCCTGTGGCTTTTAATTATAATGTTGAATTAGTAAAGGTGCCAGGGCTTGATGGCGCAGGTAAGATGAGTAAGAGTGAAAACCAGATGGCCACGCTGTACCTTTCTGATGATGATGAAGCCATCCGTAAAAAAATACGTAAGGCAAAAAGTGATGTGGTGCCTGAGGAAAAAGATGCACCTATGCCTGATTCTATCAGGAACCTGTTTAACCTGATGGAACTTGTAAGTACACCTGAAACTATTAAGAAATTCGGGGATGATTATAATCAGAAAAGTATCCGCTATGGCGATCTGAAAGAACAACTGGGTGAAGACATGATTAAATTTATCAGTCCCATCCGCAGCCGCACAATTGAGATATTATCTGATGAGAAATATCTGGTAGAAGTAATGAAAAAAGGAGCAGCAGAGGCATCTGCAAGTGCGCGTGCAACAATGAAAGTTGTGCGTGAAGCCATGGGCTTACATTATTATTAATTACAGGTTTATCCGAAGCAATCTTAAGAAGTTTTCTTACTTTCATTCGCCCGGAATAAAACTTATTTATCACAATTAAATACCTCCAGGGGTTGAGGGATTATGGCCAAATTAAAAAAACCAAAACATATAGCCATCGCAGGAAACATTGGTGCGGGCAAAACAACACTGACTGAATTGCTTAGCAAACATTATAAGTGGATCCCGCAATTTGAAGATGTGGACCACAACCCTTACCTGAATGATTTTTATGAAGATATGCCACGGTGGAGTTTCAACCTCCAGATTTTCTTTCTTAACAGCCGGCTCAACCAGTTACTGGAAATCCAACGGGGAACCGAAACTATTATCCAGGACAGGACAATTTACGAGGATGCAAACATATTTGCTCCCAATCTTCATGATATGGGGCTGATGGGAAAGCGTGATTTCGATAACTATTATAAGTTTTTTGAAACTTTGAAATCAATGGTGCAGCCACCGGATCTGCTTATTTATCTGAAAGCATCCGTACCGACCCTCGTGGGCCAGATACAGAAACGAGGCAGGGAATATGAAGAAAATATCAGGCTTGATTATCTTAAAAAACTGAATGAACTATATAATTCCTGGATAGAGAATTACAAGGAAGGTCCATTGTTGGTGATTGATGCAGATACAAACAAGTTTGCAGAAAATGAAGAAGACCTGGGTAAAGTGATATCCAGTATTGATTCAACTTTGTTTGGTTTGTTTTAAAAAGACTCTTTAATCAATAAGCTGATTTTTCATGGCATAGAAGACCAGGCCAACAGAGTTTTTAACTCCAAACCTTTCCATCAACCTGTCTTTAATTGCTTCCACAGTCCGGGCACTGATCTCCATTTTGGCTGCGATCTCCGAGGCGGTAAATTCCATGCACACGAGGGTCAGCACTTCTTTTTCCCGTTCGCTGAGAACCACTTCAGATGTGAGACTGGGGTTGAATTTCTGTTTACTGTAATTTTTCTTGATCAGCACTTTATTTACAAAAGGATTCAGGTAGAAGCCGGTACGCATCACATCCATTATGGCCCGTTTTATTTCGGAAGGATCTGTACTTTTCAATAAATATCCTGCAGCGCCGCAATCCATCAAATGACCCACGAACCGTTCATCTTCATACATGGTGAGTATTATTACCCTGATATTTGGAT
>JBKJUT010000021.1:0-2765 GCA_046590515.1 Ferruginibacter sp. | reverse complement strand
TTTACTTTCCAGGGCACCAACTTTATTTGATTTTGAATTTTTTTTCCTTTGGGTAATGTAAAATGCAAGTCCGGCCGCAGCAACTGAAGCGGCTACTAAAATATTTTTTTTCATAATGCTTTTTTTAGGAAGATAAAATCAATAGGCATGCCACATCGCCTGGTTATGAATGGTATTTTGTCTGCATGGCAATCTAACCGATTAATAATTTATAGAATTTTTCCAGCTCCGCACGATCATTAATGGGCAGCAACTTGTTTTTTTCATATAATGCCTGTAAATACAAAACCCTTTTATGTGAAGGGAATTTCTGCAAAAGATCAATGATCATTTGTCCTGCCTTTTCATCAGTTTCGGGAACCAGGTTATTTTCCGGAAGTGCGGAGCGGTGGCGTGTCACTTTTTTCCTGATAATGGCTTCCAGAGTAGCCAGTTTACCTGGGTTAACTTCCGCTTCTTTAGAGGCTATATTATGCAATCCTTCCAGTTGCTTTTTACTCAGGCTACCTCTTTCACAATATTGCAGGTAAAGGCTGTTGATGAATTCTGAACCGGGCTTTGCCTTTTGCATAAATTTTAGGATATCAAATATCACATCAATTTCAGGTTGGCTGTTTTGCATACAGTAAAGTTAATGGCTATAGGTTTAAGTGGTTTTATGGTTATTTACATGCTAACCGTTGAAATGCTTATTTTTGAAAAAAAATTTATGAGTGATCAGTCTTTAACTAAAGGAAAAATTCAAACCAATAAAGGAGATATTGAATTCGAACTTTATGATGATGCAGCGCCGATAGCTGTGGAAAATTTTAAAAAACTTGTTAGCAAAGGATATTATGACGGGCTATCCTTTCACAGGGTTATCCCGGATTTTATGGTACAAACCGGGTGCCCGGACGGAACGGGAGCAGGTGGACCTGGCTATTCGATTAAATGCGAAACCAAAGGTGAAAAACAATTTCATGACCGTGGAGTGATGTCAATGGCACACAGGGGAAAAGATACAGGTGGTTCACAGTTTTTTATATGTCATAATCGTGCAGGAACACAGCACCTGGATGGAGTTCATACCTGTTTTGGAAAAGTAACCAATGGATTGGACATACTGGACGATATTAGAGGTGGTGATAAAATGAATAAAGTGGAATTACTGGGCTAACAGGGCACCTGGTTTGGAATGCTGGTGAAAAACAGCTACCTTATTAGGGTTGAAATTCTTTAAAGACCATATAACCATGAAAACAGCACGTTATTCCAACTGGATAACAATGCTGCGGGTTTCACTGGGATTTTTACTTTTTTTAAGAGGGATCAGTTTCATGCAGGACAGTGATGCCCTGGGCTCTATGATATTACAAACCGGTGTAGGCAAATTACATAATTCTTTACCTGCCATTATAAGTTTAGTGGCAGGTATTAATTTACTGGGCGGCCTTTTTATAGCAGTAGGATTTTTTACACGTTGGACTGCCATATTCCTTATACCTGTTTTAGTGGTAGCCGTTTTTCTTGTCAACCTGGCGGCAGGAATTTCTAATGGAGAATTGTTTTTATCGATTGGAGCCTTACTGTTTTTGATTTTCTTCGCCATCAAAGGCAGTGGACTGTTGTCTGCGGATGAATTTTTCCGGAATTATACACACGCCGGAAAAGAGCGGGGACATACGCATCACCTGGTAAATAAGTTCTCTAATAAATTAGATTAATTCATCTCAGCACTTTATAATTTTTAAAATCAAACGGTCGTTCTCCTGTTATATTTTCTAACAGATTTTTTAACCTGTCTTTTATTTTCAACCTGTTTTTTGAAGTATCATATTCAAACTGAACCGGGTATTCATCTATCCGTTTTTTCATAACTGCAGGGTGATTCCCGGTATATTTTTTTAAAGAACGTACAAGTTGCGGAATATAATCAGCAGGAATTACAACGTTCTCAAGGTCAATTTCTTTACCAAAGTATATTTTATCTTTCACGATAAATTTTGACATGATACTTTTCACGTCCTGCACCCAGCCATAGTGGTGTATGTAGGCGTTTACCGGCTTTACAGAAAGTTTCTGGTTATCGCCTTTGCGGAAGCCCTGGGCATCTTTATAGGAATAAACTGAATCATTCTTTCTGACGATTCTTATTTCATTGCGGTACCACCCGGATTCATCGCCTATGTATTGGTAAGAACCGAAAAAATGCCTGTATTTGAATAAGAGCCCATCCACTCTCATATCATCTTTATATTTTCTCATGGCGGCGAGTACTGCTTCATAGCCGGCTTCATCCATAACTTCATCTCCCTGGATATAGATACACCAATCTGTATTGCCAGGGATGGCAGCATAGGCTTTATCTGTTTCTGCCGCCAATACTTTACCCCCGGCTTTCAATGAATAGTCCCAGACAGTATCAATGATCCGTATTCGTGGGTCTATTGCCTGAACCATCTCCCGGGTATTATCATCTGATTGCCCAACTGCCACCACGATCTCATCACACAATGGTAAAATAGATAACAGTGCTTCCTTTATAGGATAGTTGTATTTTATCGCATTACTTATAAAAGAAAAACCAGTCACTTTCATATATGGAAGTTAAGAAAACCTGCCGGGAATTTATTTTTGTATTACACGGCCACTTCCTGTTGCTGGTGGAATTTAATTCGAAATTGTGATTTTACTTTTAAAGAATGTAAGAATAATCAGAGCTTTATCCAGGCAACAAATGCAGAAGGAAGTAATTAACCGTTGTGTTGAATTTATTTAACTTC
>JBKJUT010000171.1:0-2797 GCA_046590515.1 Ferruginibacter sp. | reverse complement strand
TTTTTGGCTTATAGCATTAACCGCGAGGTGATTCCACACCTTATTTATTTCCCATTCATACTTTACGTTTTTGGAAGAGCCATTTACCTGAATGTTATTTTTTGTGGGGATAGCGATATAATGTTCTTTATATAATTTATTCGCAAGCCAGGCAACGGGTTTATATGGAACTGTTTCATTGATGAATACTACTCCTCTTTTAATGTTATCTCCTTCCACTCTCTTTACATAAAAACGTAAATTGATTTCTTCAAATGTGCCTAAAAATGGTATGGGAATATTGAACAGACTTGTTTTCTTAAACATAAAACCTACCAGGCTTAAATACACCTTGTCTTGAAAAATATCCAGTTCAACTCCCTGTGGCAAATAAGGTGCAAGCACTTCCGGGGGCACTTCATAATTTGCCATTATTAAATTTTCCCAGCGCGCAGATAAAAAAACACCTGACATTTAATAAAAGGTTTCGGTTAAGATTAAACTTTCAGTGAAGAAAAGCCACCATCTACATGAAGAACCTGGCCTGTCATCCAGCCGGATTTAGGTGAAAGTAAAAACGCGGCCATGTTAGCTATATCCTCAGTTGTGCCCGTTCTTTTTAAAGGATGCCGCAGTGCATTGGCTTCTTTTTTTTGATCATTGTTTAGAAAGGAAGCAGAAAGCGGCGTATCAGTTAATGAAGGGGCGATACAATTTACTCTTATTTTAGGAGCAAACTCCGCTGCCAACGCTTTCGTTAATCCTTCAATAGCACCTTTGGAAGCAGCTACCTGTGAATGAAAAGGTAAACCGGTTTGCACAGCTACAGTAGAAAATAAAACAATGGAGGCGTTTCCTGATTTCTTTAATGCCGGCAATGCCATCTGGATTATTTTGATGGCTCCTGTGACCTGCAGTGAATAATCGCTTTCAAAATCTGCCGGTTTTATTCTTTCAAATGGCCTGAGATTGATACTGCCAGGACAGTAGACCAGGCCAGCCAGTTCACCTGGAATGAATTCCAGTGAAAAATTTTCTGCTAACACATCTACATGATGATAGATGATATTTGGGTGTGGTTGCCCTGGCTCATTTTTATTGAAAGTAGAAATTACCAGGTGGCCTTGTTGGGAAAGTTGGTTAACCAATTCCTGTCCTATTCCGCTGGAACCGCCGATTACCAGGTAATTTTGCATGATCTTTTGTATTTACTATGGTAACAATAAATAAGGCCTTTTGTTTGAAATGATGATTTATCTGTCGGAAGCATGACTGACATCTGCCGGGCTGAATTGTATGACAGGCGTATTATAATGCCGTGTGGAGGAGAGGGTTCTGGTATAACCTGCAACTAACATAAATAAGTCTGTCCATTTCTTTTAGAGAAATAAAGAGTTATATTTAATTACTAAAATTTTTACATTATGGCAATTAAAAAATCAACTAAACCTGCTGCCAAAAAAGCGGCACCTGCAAAGAAAGCGGCGCCTGCGAAAAAAAATGGTCTTAAAAAAGCAGTACTAAAACCAGTTGTTCCTACCAGCTGATTATTCAATGCCTTCTAATTCATCTCCAGTGCCAGGTTGTACCGGAGATGAATTTTCGTTTATGGCTGTTCCCGCTTCAACAACCTTTGCCTCTTCAATTTCTGGAATACCAGGTGTAGCGGTATTTATTTCTCTTTCCTCCATATTTAACAGGTTTCCGGTATTCTCCACCTCCACAGCTATTAATTTTTTTCTTTTTGTAAGTTTTTCTAAAACAATATGCTCCAACCGGTGGTGCAACGGTACCAGCCCTGCCCCAATAAATACCAAAACCAGTAATTCAAGCACCTTATTATGATGCATGAGTTCTTCAATTAGCGGGTGCAATAACAGGATTATGAACTCAAAAAAAAGCAAGAGGGACACCACTCCCATAAACCGGACTACATTTTTGTGAATTTTCACCTTGCTGGCCGCAACCGTAAAAATAAAAAATACCGGAATAAAAATACAAATGGCAAGTATCTGCAATTGTTGTAGCCTGGTTTCTTTTTCTCGTAACTTCTGTTCAGCCATTTCTGCCTGGCGAATCTGTTCATTGCTGCTTATGATCATAGCTTCTCTGGTTTTGGCCTGGCCTTTTAAGGAATCCTGTAACAGCACAGCCCGCTCCATGTACACAAAAGCACTATCAAATTTTTTCCTGTTTTTGTAAAATTGGCTTAAAAAATTTGCTGCATCCAGTTCCCGGCTTAAAAAGCCATCCCTGCGGGCAATATTAAAGGCAAGCATTGCATAATGGATTACAGAATCCTGCTGTTTATGTTTCTGGAAAACATTTGCAAAGCCTATTGCGGTTTCGCACACCATATCATTGTTTTTGAGATCATTTAACAGGCCTAAAGCAAGCCGATAATTAAGCAAGGACGTGCTGTCATTTCCTTCAGCAGCATAGAGGTTGCCAAGTCCCAGGTATGCCACCCCCTGGTAGAAATCATTTTTATTCTGCAACGCAAAGTTTAATACTTCATGAAAATATTTCCTGGCCGAGTCGGGAATTTTCATACGGTAATAAGATTCCCCAAGGTTAGTTAAGATACTGTTTTGTAACTCATTTTTTACCACACCACCTGTTGCTTTTACAGTTGAATCTGCCCGGTACAAATAGCTTAACGCACTTTTGTAATCAGATAACAAGAGATAAATTAAGCCGATATTATTCAGCGCGCTGGCATAATTACGTACACTGTTTCTTTTCTCTTCGATTTTTAGTTTCTGCATGTAATTATTCAGTGAGGCAGTATAGTTGCCCAATAAGTATTGCCCCGTGG
>JBKJUT010000094.1:0-5999 GCA_046590515.1 Ferruginibacter sp. | reverse complement strand
ACCTGCTAAAATGTAGGGCAAAGAGATTGCTTGTTAACATTACCGGAATAAAAACCATTTTTAATAATTACCGCGGTGCTAGTGAACTGAATATTATTAAAAATGGTTTTTATTCCGGTAATGTTAACAAGCAATCTCTTTGCCCTACATTTTAGCAGGTAAGCTTTCCGTTACAACGATATATCCCTGATTTTTCCGATTTTTACCAAAACGATAGTTCATCACTGTTAAATTAACTTTCATGCCGGCTGCCATTGCAGATAAAAATGTATTTCAGGAAGTATTGTCAGCTACCAGGGCAATTGTTGGCGATATATATGTGTATACCAACGAAGCTGATATGGATAAGTATGGCCGGGATGAAACGGAAAACCTGCACTTTTTACCTGAGCTGGTGGTATTGCCGCGTACAGCAGAAGAGATCAGCGGGATTATGAAGTTGTGTAATAAATTAAAAATTCCTGTGACTCCACGTGGTGCCGGCACTGGCTTGAGCGGCGGGGCTTTACCACAGCTCGGAGGTATGGTAGTTTCATTTGAAAGAATGAACAGCATCCTGGAAATTGATGAACGCAACCTGCAGGTAACAACAGAACCCGGGGTGATAACAGAAGTGTTACAGAATGCTGTGAAGGAAAAGGGATTATTTTACCCTCCTGATCCAAGTAGCCGGGGTAGTTGTTTTATTGGTGGCAATATTTCTGCAAACAGCGGTGGACCAAAAGCAGTTAAATATGGTGTGGTAAAGGATTACGTTTTGAACCTGCAGGTAGTATTGGCAAACGGCGATATTATCTGGACCGGTGCCAATGTGCTGAAAAATTCCACAGGTTATAACCTTACCCAGCTTATGGTAGGTAGTGAAGGCACGCTGGGCCTGGTGACCAAAATCGTTTTACGCCTGCTGCCACACCCAAAATATGAGCTCTTGATGCTGGTGCCTTTCAACGACCTTGAAAAAGCAGGTGCCGCCGTAAGTGCTATTTTCCGCGCGGGCTTTACACCCAGTGCCCTGGAGCTGATAGAGATAAATGCGCTGCGGATCGTTAGTGCCTTCGTAGACAGTACAAGCATACCACTCAGTGATGAAACCCAGGCCCACCTCCTGATAGAAGTAGATGGCAATTACCAGGAAACCCTGATGAAGGATATTGAAGCCATTGCTGCCTTAATGGAAGACTTCGGTTGCGGTGAAATACTGTTTGCAGACGACCAGCAGCAAAAGACTGAATTGTGGAAGTTACGTAGAAGGGTAGCCGAAGCTGTTAAACTGGCGGGCTACACTATCGAGGAAGATACCGTGGTGCCACGCGCGGAATTGCCTGCCCTGATTCATGGTGTAAAGCAACTTGGACTGGCGCACGATTTTGAAGTGGTATGTTATGGACATGCCGGCGATGGCAACCTGCACATACGTATAAAAAAAGAAGGGAATATTTATAGTCTGGATAACCCCGTAGTTATTCCGGTTCTCACTGAATTATTCAGGCTGGTACATTCCCTTGGCGGCACCATCAGTGGTGAACACGGGATAGGCTTGATTCAAAAAAGATATTTGCCGGTAGTGTTTACCCAACCGGTTATGGATCTGATGAAAGGAATTAAAAAAACATTCGATCCTGACAATATCCTCAATAGTGGTAAAATATTTGATTATTAAATTTTTGATTATATCTGTAAACCTGCAATCATGAAGAAAACCTGTATTATTCTTTCCTTAATGGCAATTACTTTTACTGGTGTGGCCCAGGATGACAGTTCCACTGTAACTAAAGGATTTAAAAAAGACCACCTTTTTACCGGAGGCGGCATAACCCTTTCATTTTCAAGTAACGGAAGTGTATTAGGTGCCAGCCCGGTATTAGGTTACCGGATTACAAAATGGCTGGATGCAGGGGTGGTATTGAATTTTATCTATGCTACCCAAAGACATTATGCTGTATATTCTTATGATGATAAATTAAAACAGACTATCATAGGCCCTGGCGCTTTTCTAAAAATTTATCCCATAAATTTTCTTTTTGTACAGGCCCAAGTAGAAAAGAATTTTATGCGGCAGACCCTCATTCCGGATGATGCATTTTATCCCCGGCAATCCATCCGTCAATCTGCGTGGAGTACCCTGGTTGGAGCAGGATACTGTAACGGAAGAGAACAATCGAATGATGTGTTTTATTATGTTTCCCTGTTGTTTGATGTGGCAAAAAATAAAAATTCGCCATACGTAGAGCAAACGCAAAATGGAAATGTCAACGTACTTCCTATTATCAGGGCAGGCTTACAGATTCCTTTATTTCAGAATAAGAAACTATTTTAAGTAAGAAGTTAGTTCTTCGGGTTCGCGTAGAATAGTCATTCTTAATTCGGGGTGATCGTATAAAAAACCGGTATCATGCATTATTTTTATATGGGCGATCAGGTGGTCGTAAAATCCATCACTGTTTAAAAAGAAAACAGGCTTGTTGTGAATTTTTAACTGGTTCCAGGTCAGCATTTCAAATACCTCGTCAAGTGTACCATAGCCTCCCGGAAGTATTATAGCCGCATCACATTTATCGTAAAGCATCTTTTTTCGGGTATGCATGCTGTCTACAATCAGTAATTCCGTAATTCCTTCGTGCTGGTGCTCCCAGTCGCGTAATACCTGGGGCATTATTCCAATCACCTTGCCATCTTTCTCTAATGACGAATTAGCTATTGCTCCCATCAGTCCATTGTTACCACCTCCATAAATGACCGTCACACCCAGGTTTGCCAATATGTTTCCCAACTGGCGGGTGTGAGCTTCAAACAATGGATTGCTACCGCTCTTACTTCCGCAAAACACGGCAATGGATTTTATTGGCATATAAAATAATTAATACGCAAAGACACATAGATTTTTCCTATTTTCCATCATATTTTTACACAAACAATCTTCTATGTCACCTTACCTCTTATTGTCATTTGTTCTTGGATACTTTATTTTACTTTTTATAGTTGCCTGGCGTACCAGCCGTAATTCCAATAATGATTCGTTTTTCATTGGTAATAAAAATTCAAACTGGAAACTGGTAGCCTTTGGTATGATCGGCACTTCATTGAGCGGGGTTACATTTGTCAGCGTGCCCGGCAGCGTAGGTAACATTGGCAAACTTGGAGGAGTTCCAAATGCCCTGGGTTATTTCCAGGTAGTAATAGGTTATTTTTTGGGTTACCTGGTGATCGCGTACGTATTGCTGCCATTGTATTACAAACTGAATCTCACCTCTATCTATAATTATCTTAAACAGCGTTTTGGCGAGTGGGCGTATAAAACCGGTGCTTCTTTTTTCATATTATCCCGTACAGTAGGAGCCACAGCCAGGCTTTACCTTGTTATTAATATACTGCACATATTTATTTTATCTCAGTTAAACATTCCTTTCTGGGTATCGGCTGCCGTGGTACTGCTCATGATATTATTGTACACGTTTGAAGGCGGTGTCAAAACAATCGTGTATACCGATACGTTACAAACCAGTCTCATGGTTTTAGGTTTAATGGTATGCGTAGGTTATATCCTTTATCACCTGAATTTTTCACTGACAGATGCTGTAAATGGTATGGAGGCCAAAGGGCTCACCCGGATATTTAACACGGATGCCAACAGTAAAGGTTTTTTTCTTAAACAGATCGTGGGAGGAATGTTTATAACCATTGCAATGACAGGTTTAGACCAGGAGATGATGCAAAAAAATATAAGTGTAAAAACCCTTAAGGATTCGCAAAAAAACATGATGACCTTCAGCGTAATCATCGTATTTGTAAACCTGTTGTTTCTATTATTAGGCGGTTTATTATATTTATATGCTTATGAAAACGGCGCAGCTTTTTCCGCCAACAACGAAGCCTGGGGTCTTTACCATAACAATCTGAATATTACCGGCGACAACCTGTTCCCATCAGTAGCCCTGGGTCTGTTCAACCAGATGCCGGCTGTTATCTCTGTAATATTTATCATTGGATTAATTTCCGCATTATTCCCGAGCGCAGATGGAGCCTTGACAGCTCTTACTTCCTCCTTCTGCATTGATATATTGGGAATAAAAGAGCGAACCGACCTGAACGAAAAACAGAAAAGAAACCTGCGTTTAACTGTGCACATAAGTATGACTTTCGTGTTCTTTCTCTGCATTCTGGTATTCAGGGAAATTAACAGCAGGTCAATCATTGATAAAATTCTCGAATTGGCGGGCTATACCTACGGCCCGTTACTGGGATTATTTGCATTCGGAATATTAACCCGGCGCTCCCTGCCTAATCATTTTATTATTGCCCTCATAGCAATATTAAGTCCGGTGGTTTGCTATTTTTTACAACTGGAGGCACCAAAATACCTGGATGGTTATATGATAGGAATAGAAATATTGCTTATAAACGGGCTTGTAACCTACCTGGGATTGTTAATTATTTCTAAAAAGGCTAATATTTCTTTTGACGTCCATGGAAATTATAAATCTTAAGGCAGAAGTCTATGCCCAGGCTTTTACATCTCCTTTGGATGAACTCTTAAAGGAAAATGAAAGCAAGACCCTGGGGAATCATGCGCACGCCAATATGCATAGCGGGCATGTACAAGGGAAGTTTTTGGAAATGTTAAGTTTCATGACCAAACCTTCTAAAATACTTGAAATAGGCACTTTTACCGGTTTTAGTGCGTTATGTTTACTAAAGGGATTGCAGCCTGGCGGTATGATACACACGATAGAGATAAGACCGGAAGATGCTGCTACTGCCTCCACATATTTTCAGGCCGCAGGCGTAGGAGAGAGGGTTAAATTACATGTGGGAAATGCCATCGACATAATACCCTCATTACAGGAAGAATGGGACCTGATATTCCTGGATGCGGATAAGACCGGATATATTGCCTATTACGAACTAACTTTGCCTTTTTTGAAAAAAGGAGGATGGTTGCTGGCCGATAATGTATTGTTTCATGGCCAGGTAATGGAAGATGAAGTGAAAGGTAAAAATGCCAAAGCAATCCATGCCTTTAATTCACATGTGGCAGCAGATACCCGGGTTGAACAGGTATTATTGACAGTGCGTGATGGGTTACTGCTCACCAGAAAATTGTAATATGCGAAAAACCTTTTATGTCCTTGTCTTATTTCTTACTGGAACAGCGGGCTACGCACAGTCGCTTACCATACCCCAATACATAGAACTGTATAAAGATATCGCTGTAAAGGAAATGCAGCGTACCGGCATCCCGGCAGCAATTACGCTTGCCCAGGGAATCCTGGAAACTGAAAGTGGAAACAGTGACCTTGTAAAACGCTCCAACAATCATTTCGGCATTAAATGTAAGAGTACCTGGACAGGTGAAAGTGTATACCATGATGATGATGAAGCAGGCGAATGTTTTAGAAAATATAATACTGCGGAAGAAAGTTACCGTGATCATAGTGATTTCTTAAAAAACAGCCAGCGTTATGCCTCCTTGTTCAGCCTGGATATCCAGGATTATAAAGGCTGGGCAACCGGGCTGAAGAAAGCGGGTTATGCTACCAATCCACGCTATCCGAATATTCTCATAGGTAATATTGAAAGATATAATTTGCAGCAATACACCTTACAGGGAGTAGCTGCGATGAATAAAAATCCTATGTTAATGGGTGAACCTGCTGTCCCAGATCCTGTCATTGCTCCTGGAATAACAGCCGGTACCAAAACGCTGCACCTGGGTTTGAAAGCCGTGTATGCTTTACAAGGCACCTCACTGCTGGCTATTGCAACAGAATACGATATTGCCTTATCCCGCCTGCTGGAATTCAATGACAGGGCAACAGATGGCTTACTGCAACGTGACCAATGGATATACCTTGAGAAAAAAGCAAAAATGGGCACTTATGAATTTGTACTGGCTGGTGCGGGTGAAAACTTAAGTGATATTGCCCAGGCAAATGCAATTCAATTAGAATATCTTGAAGAATATAATAAGGTTAAGAGAGAGGTCAAATTATTGCAAGGCA